>CALICC010000317.1 GCA_938049325.1 uncultured Ilumatobacter sp.
TCGCCAGACCGAAACCTTCACCGTCACCGTCGAGAACCTGACACCCGAAGGTTCCCAGCCCTTCTCCCCCGTCGGCACGGTGGTCCACAACCGTCGCACCGACGTCTGGAGCGTCGGGTCTCCCGCGTCAGCCGCCGTCGCAGCCATTGCCGAGGACGCTGGAGTTCCGCTGTTCGTGAGCACCTACAGCCAGACTCCTGGCGTGTTCGACGCGTTTGCCGGCGGCGACGCCCCCATTCCTCCGGGCCAAAGCGTTTCGTTCGAAGTCGAAGCGCGTCGCGGCGATCGCCTGAGTCTCGTCAGCATGCTCGTCAACACCAACGACGCGTTCACCGGGCTCGACAGCATCCGCCTCGGCCGACGCTGGCAGGAGTTCACGGTCGGCGCGTATGACGCGGGCACCGAGGAGAACAACGAACTCGCTGCGTTCATCCCGGGCCCCGTCGGCGGCAACGGCGGCGTGCGTTCGCCTGAGGGCAACCTCATCTCACCCCACGACGGCATCCTCGGTACCGAAGGTGGGATCGACCCGGCTGTGTACGACTGGGACGACCCGGTCGCCCGCATCACCATCGAGCGCAACTGAGCCAACTGTCCGGTCGGCCAGGGCGCCCCTGGCCGGCCGGCCGGATACTCACCTCGACGATCGAGCGAGACCCTCACTCAACGAGACGACGCGGGCCGCCTGGCCACGCATGATGTAGTCGTTCAGCTCGAAAGCGAGCTCAGGATGTTCCTGACGGAGAGCTCGGTATCGAGTGGTTGAGAGCCACATCACGACCGCGTCGCTTTCCGCCACGATCTCAGCGCTGCGGCGGCCCTGGGTGATGAGGCCGATCTCACCGACCATCGCCGCAGGACCGAACCGGCGCAACCGGTGACGCACGCCAGACTCGTCGACACGGAACGCCGTCATCGACCCCTCGACCACCACGAACATCCCGTCGCTCCGAGCCCCCTGCTCGAACACGACCGTGTCGGCCGTGTGGGTCCGTTCCTCGAACTCGGCGAGGAGTTCCGACGACAATTTCGACGACGCATCTGGCCCGTCGGCACCGCGTAGCCCTGACGCCTCGAGTTGTTGCCGTTCGCTCGCTTCGAGCGCCTCGTCGAGGGTCGCCGCCCACGTGACATCGATCAACGCCTCTGGCTCCGACGAGGCGAGCGATTCCTGCAGATCGCGTTCCACCGACGACATGACCATCTTCGTTCCGGCCCGAGCGACGTGCTGCGCCACCTGGCCGATCAGCTCGTACCCGGATGTGTCGATGCCCGTGACCGTGCGAAAGTCGAGCACCAGCACGTCGAGCGGCTCGACATCGGCGTCGGTCAACCCTCGGATCCGATCGTCGAGCGATGTGACCGAACCGAAGAACAGGTACCCCTGCAGCTCGAAGACGGCCAACCGGTTCGCGCGTTCCCCCAACGCGGCGACCTCGGCGGGGACACGATCGACGCGGCTGCGCATGTCGTGGCCAGAACCTGTGAGCCGGATCGGGTCGACACGGCTGTAACGGACGATGAAGACGGCGCATGCAGCCACCAAGCCGACAGCGATCCCTTCGAGGATTCCGGCCGCAGCAATCGTCAGCACGATGCCGATGCTCATCAACTGCTCGATCTTGCTCACCGACCGAACCAGCCCTCTCACCCAGTCGACGAGGAGGCCGGTCCCGATCGCGATGAGGAGGCCACCAACGATCAGCCGCGGCACGTAACCGATCAGCCCGACGCCGATAGCGCCGAACGCGGCCATTGCGAAGCCGGCCGCGATCGGCACGACCCGCCTCTCGGCTCCGAGCTGCTTGAGCAACAAGGTGTCTGCCAGGCCATGAAAGGTCGGCGTTGCACCCAGAGGTCCGCACACCAGATTGGCCACACCGGCCGCACGAAGCTCGGCGTCCACGTCGGGTCGTTCGGATGATGTGGTTCCAAGCCCGGTCACGTTCAGCAGCAACGAGAGAATCGAAACCGCAACCACGCTCACGATTCCTGCGAACTGCGAGAGGATGCGCCCCCAATCGGCGTCGGCGAGTTCCCCGGGCGTGACGATGCTCGGTCCCGAACCCCCCGGGAACGATCCGACGAGCCACCCGCCTTCCTCCACTGCCGACACCGATGACACCGCAAGCACGACGACGTAGAAGGCCGCCAGCGACCCGACGATCGACGCCCCCATGGCAACGACCGGAATCCGATCTGAACGCCCGATGGCCCAGATCGCGAGTCCGAAGATCACGCCCGGCACCCAGAAGCGAGCGAGGTCTCTCGTCAACAGGTCGGCGATGTCGCCGAGCCCGATGGCCCGACCGACCATTGCATCGACGCCACCCTTGACGAGCAGCCAGCCCGTGCCGGCCATGAACGCCGCCACCACCGTGGTCGGCACGTAACGCACCAGCCCACCGAGTCGAAATCGGCCGAGCAGCCACATCAGCAACCCCGTCGAGAGCGTCGTCATCCCGAGCAGCACGAAGACGTCGACGATGCTGCTCGCGTCACCGTTTGCGCCCACGACGGCGGCCACGGCCACCATCACGATCGCTGGACCATCTTGAAGGATCGAAGCCGACGCGTCGAAGCGGCTCTTCCACCCGATGTACGCCGATGCCAACCCGCCAGCGATGACGAACGCAGCAATCGCCCGCGGCAGCCCCGGCGCCAATGGTCCAGTGAAGATCAGGACTGCCATCGAGATCGCCGCACCCATCGCCGACAACCCGTACGCGAACGCACCCAAGGCGTCACGCACGATCGAGATGGTGCGCCGCGGACGGGCGGCAGATTGCGGCTCGATCGGCGCCGCGTTCTCGAATTCGGTCACGATGCGACGGACCCGTCAAGACCGTTCTTCAACAATTCCGCTTCGCGACGCTCCAAACCGAACCCGAATTGATCCGCAGCGACGAGCACCGCATCGATCAGCGTGCGGGCTTCGACGCTCTCGGGGTTCGCCTGGAGCAGGGTCTGGGCGAGGAACCGTCGAGCGTTCGTGGCGAAGTACACGAAACCGACGCGGTCGGCTCGCTCGATCGACTCGCGGAACAGTTCCTCCGCCACATTCAAATCGCCCAGCCCCAGGTGGGCCTGTCCGAGCGCCGTCGACACCTGACCTCCAACACACGCACCGAGTCCGATGATGGCGAAACGGCCTCGGAACACCCCGAGTTTCTCGATCACGTCGCGACAGATGTCGTCACGTCGCAGCATCAGCCCGACCAACCCGAGGTGGTACACACTCGCCATCCAGTAGTTGTCGAAATCGGGATCCGGATTGACGGCGATTGCCGCAAGTGCTCCCTCCGCGTCACCCGCATCGAGATGCGCCCGCGAGATCGCGTAGTTCCACTTTTCACCCCAGCTGCCTTCGCTGTACTCACCGGCAGCCTGCGCGAGGGGAAGCAACATGTCTGCCAACGTGCCGTCGCCCATCGCCACCGCTCCCTGCTGAATGACCGAGACACCGAACCAGTCGACCGGCTGATGCTCGAACCGTGACCGCTCGTCTTCGATCGCTTCCATCGCCTTGGGATCGCAACGAGCGATCGACAACGCAGTACTGAAGTGCGACACCAAGAAACTCGGCCAGTATTCGCCCGCGGCGTCGACGATCGGGGTGAGCTCCTCGACGAGCCGTGCTGCCGAGTCCAGGTCACCGGACTGCACACCCTCCAGAACGAGGAACCACGAGCCCGTGAACAGCAGGTGCCGGTCGCCCGTTGCTCGTCCGATTCGACGCACCTCGTCGGCGAGTTCGCGACGGCGGACGAAACGATCCGGCTCGTGGAACGAGATCAGCTCCGAAGCGAGCGTGGTGCCGTACAGCCGCACGTCACCAGATGCCTTTGCGAGCCGTTGCGCTTCGGTGACGATCTCCCAACGATGATCGCGGTCGTTTCCGTAGGTCAGGTTGGTTCCCAGCGCTGCGAGCACACGGGGGCGAAGCGGATCGTCGGCCCCGAGCAGAAGGAGTGCGTCTTCGCACATCGCCACGATGTCGTCGTCCACAACCGCAGCTTCCGGGTACCAGGCACCCGGGCGCATCATCGCGATCGCCGACCGCGCAAGCAGGTCGGCATCGCCACTGCGCCGAGCCATCTCGGCGGCGCTCATCAAGGCCGGGCGGAAGCCCTGGTCGCCAATGTTGCGCAGCGACGCACCCAATCGGTAGTTGACCTCGGCAAGCACCTCGACATCGTCGAAGTCGTCAAGAGCGAGCAGTTCGAGCACACGTCGATGACGCTCAGCGGACGAGTCCCACGCTGCTGCTGCCATATCGCGCTCGCCTGCGAGACGCAGGTAGCGCGCCGCATTGGCGCGGGCGTCTGCGCCGATCGAGCGCGACCAGTGCACAGCCAATTGATCGATCGCCTGCGGGCGAAGCCGTTCGAGCACCTCGGCGATCCGGCGATGCTCGACCCCTCGACGACTCGGTCGGACCTCACGCAGCAGTGCCGCACGCGAGATCTCGTCGGCAAAGGCGCAGGACCCGTCAGCTTCGTTGAAGCGAATCATCTCGGCGCTGGCAGCCGCGTCGACGATATCGAGCAAACTTGGCACGTCACGGTCGGCCACCTCGGCCAGGATGTCGACGTCGAACGATGACCCGATCAATGCCGCTGTGGCGAGCACGTCAAGCGCTTCGTGGCCCAGCCGGACGGCTCGATGCGCCACCAGGTCGACCAACGAGTCGGGAATCGACAACTCCTCGACATCCACCGTCAGCGACCAGCCTCGTTCCTCGCTGTGGACGAGGAAGCCGGCCGTCGCGAGATACACCACGAGCTCCTCGATGTACAGCGGGTTGCCGCCGGTCATCTCTGCCAGCTTGGTTGCCAACGTGGCCTGATGGGCGCTCAACCGCTCGCCCTTGTGGGACTCCAACATTGCGACGATGTCCGCGGTCGACAACCGTTCGAGGCGACGATGCTCGACACGGTTGCCTGCCCAAGTCGCCTGGAGGAGTACGTGCGCTGTGCTGTCGCGCCCGAGATGCTCAGACCGACAATTCGCGACGACCATCAACCGCTTGTCAACCGACCGGGTGATCAGATGCTCGATCATTCTGACCGTGTCGAGTCCGCCGTTCTGGATGTCTTCGACGATCAGGAGCACGGGGCGCTCACCTGCCAGTCGAGCGAAGGCCGCCGTCACGGCGTCGAACAGCTCGAATCGATCTGGACTGTCCCCGACGGTCTGGTCCTGCGATTCCGAAGTCGGCCCGAGCAACACACCGAGCGCACCTGCGCCCGCGTCAACCGCGCCAGCGAGGTCGCGATCGAGTGACACAGCCTGATTCAGCGCCTCGACGAGCGGTGCATACGGCGCCCCTGCATCCTCGTCGCACGAACCGAAGAGCACGGTGGCTCCCTGACCGTGGGCAACAGCAGCCAACTCGCGCACAAGTCGTGTCTTGCCGACACCCTCCTGGCCCGACAGAACAGCTGCTCGAGCGGTGCCGAGCATCGACGCCCGCCACATGCTGCTCAAGGCGTCGAGATCGGCGGAGCGTCCGATCAGCGGGAACGTCGGGTGATGATGCAGGGGCTGCGGAAGATCGAGGAGCGCTCGGGGGCCACTACGCCGAGCCGTGCCCAACACGGCGGTCGGCTCATGAAGACCCTTCAGCGACTGCACTCCCATGTCGATCACATCGGTTGCTCCGGCAAGACTCGCGACCGCTGAAGTGAGCACTGTGGTGCCAGGGCTCGCCAACGTGAGAAGACGTGCTGCTTCAACCATCGGTGTTCCGAAACCAGCGTCGTCGACGATGACGACCTCGCCCATCGCCACGCCCGCACACAACTCGAAGTGCTCGCCCGAATCGCACCTCAACAGCACGGCGCAGGCCTGTTCGTGCATCTCGTCGGCAGCGGCGAGCGCGCCGGTGCAATGGTCGAACAGTGCCACGTGTCCCGCTCCGTTGGTGTCGACGATCGTGCCACCAGCCGCGTCAATCGCCTCAGCACTGATCGACTGCGCCAATGCTGCGACGCCGTCACTTGCGGAAGCCGACACGTCGCTGAACAGCACGACGCGCAAGGCCGTCTCCTCGCTGGCGACGAGCGACTCGGCGCTCACCTGCCAGATTCCGCCGCCCTCACTTCCGTCGTCGAGCGCCTTGAAGCGCACGTCGACCAACCCGCCACATACGCGGCGCGTTCGGTCATCGACGACCACGGACCCGGGCGGACATGCGGACTCCACGTCGCCCGTTCGGCGGTCGACGTCACCGGGCACCACGCCGTCTGCGCTCGAGAATTCGTCGATCGTGACGGCCACCCTCAGCTCGAAGTCCACCCCGTCGACCATTGCGTGCTGGAGCTCCAGGGCGGCAGCGATCGCTGACTGTGCCGAGTCGAAGCCGACCAGGACACCGTCGCCTTGTGTATCGAGCACGGTCCCCGCTCCGCAGGTGAGCTCGACGGCGCGCATGCTGTGCTGACGTGCGTCGATGGTCGCGTCGACGCCGAGGCGCGCGAGCAACTCGGTCGACCCGACCATGTCTGCTCGAAGGACGGCTTGCAGCCGCCCTCGCCCTCCCTCGCCCACGCCGCAAAGCTACTTCGGAGCGCGGTGCTTCGCCTCGGGCGCACGCCGGGGTCACGGCACGTACTGCCTGCGTCATGGCCCCACAACTCGACATGATCGGCATCGTCGCCCAGGATCTGCCCGCATCGCTCGCCTTCTACCGACTCCTCGGGCTCGACATTCCCGAGTCGGCCGACGATGAGCCGCACGTCGAAGTCACACTGGCGAACGGGCTTCGTCTCGCCTGGGACCCGATCACGACGATCACGACATTCGACGATTCCTGGACTGCGCCGACCGGCTCACCCCGCGTTGCCCTCGCCTTCCTGTGCGGCTCACCAGCCGAGGTCGATGAAATTCACGCTGCTCTCGTCGCGGCAGGCCATCACAGCCACCTGGCGCCCTGGGACGCGTTCTGGGGACAGCGCTATGCGACCGTGCACGACCCGGACGGCAACGGCATCGACCTGTTCGCCCCACTGCCCGACTGACATCGTCGAGCAGCTCACGTCGACCGGCTACAGACGTGAGAAGTCGCACGAGCGACCAGTGTCATCTCCCGATCCGCCGTAACAGGCGTTGAAGCCAAACCCGCCCCACAGCAAATCGTCACCCTCATTACCGACCAAGACATCATCGCCGTCCTGACCAATGAGGAGATCATCGCCAAGACCACCGAACAGCCACGAGTCGATACCCGACCCGATCACGATGTCGTCACCCTCCTCGCCGCTCGCGATCTCCGCATCGAGCAGCACATCACCCAACGGACCGCCAAGCACGACGTCGGCACCGTCACCGCCGGTCACGAAGTCAGCCCCACCACCACTACACACCACATCATCACCACCCAACGCATCGATCACATCGTTACCCGGCGTCCCCAACACCACATCGCGCCCATCGGTCGGCACCTCGCCAGCGCCAAGATCAACCGTGATCTCCAAACCCA
>CALICC010000318.1 GCA_938049325.1 uncultured Ilumatobacter sp.
GACACGGAACTGAGCGTCAAGGAGCCCGAGCAAGTCTTCGCGCTCTATGAGGCGGGCGATGTCGGCAGCGATCAGCCGACGCTCACGCCGATCGCTCCCGACGACCCACGCAACTTCCTCGCCGACCCCGAGTTCCGTTCCGAGTTCGACAAACTCGTGCGGTTCTTCGGCAAGGCCCGCTTCACCGATCTGCGCACCACGCAGAACCAGCTGCTCGCGGCGTTCCAGGTCGGCGACCGCATCGACGACATCCGCGTCCTGCGCTGGACGCTGACCGGCGATGGCGCAGAGCGCACGGCCACGTTCGTCGATGCTCGCGGCGAGCGCGACTACACCTGGCCCGACGCTCACGACCAGCGTTGGACCACGGCAAGCCGCGAAGACCAACGCGCCGGCGCACATCCGGTCGTGTCGATCGACGACGAGGTCTTTGTCGGCTTCCGCTCAGGACGACTCCAACTGCGTGTCGAAACCGGTGAAGGCGGATCCCACGCTGAGATCGACGAAGCCATCGAGAACACCGGCCAGTCACTCGCCGACATCAGTGTCGATCACCTCACGATCGGCGACATCCTGCTGATCAAGGTCCGGTTGTATGACGAGGCACCGCGCACCTACGTGTTCTCACGCCGCAGCAGAACCGGCCAGCGCGTCGACGCTGCCGGTGTGGCCTCACGCCTCCTGCCCGGCGGCGAAGGCCTCATCTTCCCAGGCGGCTTCCATCTCACCTCGACCGGCACGCGCGTCTTCGATGTCGACGTCACCGCGCTGCGATTCGAAGAACTCGTCGCCGCACCGAACGGCGAAGACGTGCTCTATGTGTTCCACCGCGTCGAGACGGGCGAGTACCTCCTGATGCCGTACAACCTCGTCCGCCGCGAGGTCGCCCAGGTCATCACCTGCCACGGCTTTGCGACGTTCAACGACGGCTCGATGGTGCTGTTCCGCGATCAGGCCACCGACAGCGACGCGGCCAAGATCCATCCGATCCAGTGGTGGCGCACACCGTTCGCCGACGCCGAGTACGTCCCCGATGCCGGCGACAGCAACCCGTGGATGCAACGCGTCGGCAACGCGGCGCTCGTGGCCGGTCTCGGTGACGTCTACGACATCGTCCGATTGAGTCGCGACGACAAGCCCACCGCGGGCTCATGGGAAGGCCTCGCGTCGGCCACACGACGTGCGATGGACCAGCACCTGTGGTTCGTCGACGACGAGGCCAACGGCCTGCACGCCGCGGCCCACGAAGTACTCACGACCGCCGGCCAACTCCTCGACGAACACAAGCTGGTTGAACGCCGCCGATCGGCTGCACGCGGCACGCTCGCCACCGCTGAGGCCGATGTCCGCCAGGTGCTCAACGGCATCTCCGTGGCGTCCACGCCCGATCAGGTGGTTGGCGCGCTCGGTCAGTTGCGGCGAGCTCGCGGTGAGATGTCGGTCGTTGCCGACACCGAGGCGATCGACATCGAACGCGTCGATGCACTCATCGGCGAACTCGACGCCGGCGTCGCCGAACTGTCGCAACGAGCGGTCGACGTGCTGTCGCGTCCGGGCGCCTTTTCGACGTTGGAGTCGAAGATCTCGTCGGCCGACGCAGCTGTGGGCGATGCGACGACGTCGGCGCAACTCGACGAGATCGCCGAACAGCTCGAAGCGCTCGGCAACGACCTCGACGCCGTGGTCGACACCGTGTCGGCACTCGAGGGTGGCGACCCTACGGTGCGGACAGCGATCGTGCGAAGCGTCTCCGACGTCACGGGTGCCGCCAACCGGGTGACCGCGCAGCTGGACTCGAAGCGCCGCAACCTCGGCGCCAAAGAGTCCGAAGCCGCATTCGACGCGGAGCTGGCGCTCGTCGAACAGACGCTCAACGGTTCGGTTGCGGGGGCGACCTCTCCGGACGATTGCGACGCGGTGCTCGCCCGACTGCTCGTCACCATCGAGCGGCTCGACTCTCGATACGGCGACGACCCCGATCACAGCGCATCGATCGCCGAGGTTCGATCGAGCGCTCACGAAGTGGTCGGCGAACGCCGCACCGCACTCCTCGACGAACGGAACCGCCGCGCCACACGCATCGTCGACGCAGCCACACGGCTCCTCGACACCGTCACGCGCCGAGCCAGCGAATTCGGGGACGACAAGGAGATCGCTGCGTTCTTCGCGACCGACCAACTCACGTCGCGCGTACGCGAGCTCGCCGACGAGCTCGAATCGCTCGACGACGCTGGCCGCGCCGCCGAGGTGCGCGGCGGCCTGCGCGATGCAATGGAAGAGGCCCGCCGCCGAATTCGCGACAAGGCAGCGCTGGTGTCCGACGACGGCGCGGTCGTACTCGGCGGTGTGCGCCTGGCCGAGAACACGCAGCCGTTCGAGATGGTGCTGTCCTCTCGTGCCGACGAGCGCGGCAACGACACGATCGCGGCAACGATCACCGGCACCGACTTCGCGGTCGATGTGAGCGCAGATCTCGAACAGCACGCCGACCTGCTCGGTCGATCGTTCCCTTCTGAAACGCCTGATGTCTCGCGCAGCGAGTACCTGGCGTGGGCCGTCCTCGAATCGATGACCGCGCGTCCGGGCGGCATGCAAGAACTGCTCGCCGCCACAGCGAACCCTGCGACGATGAACGAGTTGTGTCAGGCAGAGGCAGAGCGCCGCCACGGCGACGGCTATCAGCGTGGCGTGCACGATCAAGACGCAGCGCGCATCCTGGCTGCGGTCATGCCGTCGCTCGAAGCCGAGCCGCTGCTGCGCTTCACCGGCCTAGTTCGTGGCTTGGCGCGGCTATGGCTCTCGGTGCTCGACAGCACCGACGTCGATGCGTGGGTTGCGAAGTCGAAGGCCGCCGAAACCGCTGCCCAACGACTCGGAGCAACCGGTCCGGCGCTTCGCCTCGCCGAAGAAGCTCGCCACCAGATCGAGCAGTTCGTCGCCGCGTCCACGGCACCCGAGTCGCACCGGGCGACCTTCGGACCGATCCAGATCGATCGGGCGGCCAGCTATCTGATCGACGAACTCGCGGTCGGGCCCGAGGTCATCGCCTCGTCGACCGCAACTGCGTTGGTCAGCGAACTCCGGGGCGATCTCGGCGACGATGGCGTCGCTGAGCTCGAAGTGGCGCTCGCAGCCGAACCCGACGCAGTCGAACGCTTCGTGCTCGCCCAAGACTGGGTGGCTGCGTACGTGGCGGCCGACGAGTCGCGGGTCGACAAGGCGTTCGACATCGCCGAGGCCGCCGCGATGTTGGCCACTCCTGACCTGACCGTTCGCCGGGCGAACCAAGGTGGGGCCATTACCGTCACCGGACTCGTTGCCGACCATCGACGCATCGTCGACTCCCAACTCGTCACCCGCACCGACGAGTTGGCCGAGGGCGCCGGCGCACTCTTCGCAGACATGCAACGACGTTGGCCCGAGTACAGCGATGCGCGTCGCCGCGTTGTCGATCGCCAGAGCGAGCGAGTCAAGCTCGACGAGCACCGTCCGCAGGTGATGGCGGGCTTCGTGCGCAACACGCTCATCGACTCGGCCCTCCTCCCGCTGTTCGGTCCGAACCTCGGCCGTCAGCTCGGCACCGTCGACCCGACCGACGTGGCTCGCCAGGGCCTGCTGGTCGTCGTCTCTCCTCCGGGCTACGGCAAGACGACGCTGATGGAGTGGATCGCCGACCGACTCGGCCTCCTCATCGTCAAGGTCAACGGCCCCGCGCTCGGTCACGACACCACCAGCCTCGACCCCGCCGACGCACCCAACGCTGCTGCGCGAGCCGAGGTCGAGAAGATCAACCTCGCGTTCCAGATGGGCCGCAACGTGATGTTGTACCTCGACGACATCCAGCACACGTCGCCGGTGCTGCTCTCGCGGTTCATCCCACTCGCTGACGCGACACGCCGAATCGAAGGTGTGGTCGATGGCGAGCCCACCACGTTCGACCTCCGCGGCAAACGCTTCTGCGTTGTCATGGCCGGCAACCCGTACACGACCGGTGGCGGCCGCTTCGAGATGCCCGACATGCTCGTCAACCGCTCCGACGTCTTCAACCTCGGTGACGTGTCGGGCGAGCACGGTGTGGCGTTCGCCCGCTCCTACATCGAGAACTCGTTGACCGCGTGTCCGAGCGTCGCGCCGCACGCGTCGAAGCTGCTCGACGACCTCGGTCCGGTGCTCGAGATGGCGAGCGGTCGCAAGCCGGTCGAAACGGGCGGGCTTGCTCATGCCTGGGACGGTGCCGAACTCGACGCGACCGTGCGCGCCGTCACCATGCTCCAGCGTGCGCAGGACGTGTTGTTGAAGGTGAACGCCGCGTACATCGCGTCGGCGGCTACTGCCGACGAAGACCGCACTGCTCCCCCGTTCCTGCTCCAAGGTTCGTATCGCAACATGGCGCGCATCGCGGGCCGCATCGTTCCGGTGATGACCACCGACGAGCTCGATATCGTCGTGGACGACCACTACAACTCCGAGGCTCAAACGCTCACCGACAAGGCCGAACAGAACCTGCTCGCGTACAAGTCGTTGACCGGCCGCGTGACCGACGAAGAAGGTGCGCGGTGGCAGGAGATCCTCGACCGAGCCGAGAGCCGAGCCGCCGCTGCCGATGGCGCCGGACGCGTGGTCGGAGCGCTCGACCGCCTCACCGGGGCGGTCCTCCACGACCCGACCGATCCCGCGCCGCCTGCACCCTGACGCTCCCGTCGCCCGACTCACCGCGCGCGACGCCCATCTCAGGCCCTCCACAGGCCTCCTCTCAGCCCCTTCTCTGTGCGTTTGAGTACCTCTGAGGTACTCAAACGCACAGAGAAGGGAAGGATTCAGGCCGAGAGATTTCTTTGGTCGACGTGTCCCCCGTCGGCCCCGCC
>CALICC010000319.1 GCA_938049325.1 uncultured Ilumatobacter sp.
GCGGACCAGAAGGCGGGGAGTCGCTGCGTCGGTGCCGGGCGGTTCGCGTGGTCTGGTCGGCTCAGACGAGGGTCTTGGACATGCCGACGTGCTCACAAGCGGTGTTGAATCCGCACGACTGGTAGAGGGCCCGGGCCGCGAGGTTGTTGCTGGTGTGGCGAACGAGTGCCGACGTGGCTCCGAGCTCTCCCGCGATGCGCAGTGCATGCAAGATGACTGCTCGTCCGAGTCCGAGTCGGCGGTGGTCGGGATGGCAGCCGGCTGGTTCGATCTGAACGACTTCGTTGTGCGTATCGAGCCACAGTGTTGCGAACGCAGCGATGGGGCCAGACGGTGGGCTCGATGTGTCGGATGGTGCGGTCGCGACGATGTCGAGGCGCGGGTTGTACACCGGGCAACTGCGGAGTGCTTGGTAGGCGTCGACGTCGAGGTCGTCATCGGGAAAGGCCGCGCAGAAGGCGCGGACGCGTTGTGGAAGTTCGTCGACGCGGAGTTGGCGGATTTCGTAGCCGTCGGGAACCACCGGCTCGGCAAGGTCGTCGACCCCGATCGATCGAGACATGGCCGGAACGCCTGTGGATCGAGGGAAGAACCCACGGTCGTGGAGGAGCCGCAGAAGGGGAGCGTCATGGATTCGGCGGCCGACTCGCAACTCGACGGATTCGCCATCGACCGCAGCTTCGCGACACGTCGTCTCGGCCCAGTCGAGTGCACGTCGGGCGGCCTCCAATCCCATGTCGCCGGGGCGGACGACGAGATCGCACACGCGCGTCCCGTCGAACATCGTCAGCGCCTCCGGGTGGCCCGCGTCGAGCGGCCACAGGCGCAGGGAATCGAGCGCGCTCGGCCAACGGTGGAAGACGCCCCACGCCAGGTCGCCGACGTGCATCTCGGAACCAACGCCTTCGTGGTGCCACACGTCGGCGATCAGCGCAGCAGCCTGCTCGAACGTCGTCGAGCTTGCCGGATTGGTTGCCATGGCGAGAAGCTACGTCAGGCGGTGTGGGCCCATGGGTACGGGGTCTCGCGAACTCTGAGGTACCCCCGTGCTTGGATGGTGTCCATGTTCAATTCAAGCGATGTGACGCTCGATTGCCAGACGTGCCTGGCCGCCAACACGACGGCCTGTACCGACTGTGTCGTCAGTCTGCTCCTGGCCAATGACGATGGTCCGATCGACTTCGTCACGACTCCGTTGCTCCAGGTGCGAACGCCGGTCGAGCGCGCCGTCGAACTGTTCTCGAACGCCGGTCTGCTCGATGACGAGCCCGTGTTCGTTGATGTTGCTGACTTCGACGCGGCACGGGTCCGCGATCCGAGCAGGTCGCGAGTTCTACGATGACGTCCATGGCGATGATCGACATCGGCCCAGACGACACTCAGCCAACCGGGCGCTCCGCGCCCGACCCATTGCTTGCCCGTCCAGTCGCACCGATCAGCAACATCGACTCGATCGAACGCCCCGGCGAGAACACGCCACGTTGGGTGATCCCGATGTTCACGGCGGCCGGGTTGGCCTTCATCGCGGCGCTCGTGCTCATATCCTCCTGACATGGCTCGCCGCGGCGCTCGACCGGCACCGCCGACCATCGAAGAGATCACCTCGATCGGAGCTGAGCACGGCATCACTCACATCGGGGTCGCTTCAGCCGAAATACTCGCCGACACCCGGGCAACTCTGTTCGAACGCAAGGCCGCTGGTCTGCATGACGGTATGCAGTTCACGTATCGGAATCCCGAGCGTTCGACCGATCCGCGCCGTGCCGTCGTGGAGGCGCAATCGGTCATCGTCGGGGCCCGCCCGTACCTGTCGGCCGACGACCCGCCCGAACCTGTCAGCGATCACCGAGCGCACGCTCGTGTCGGACGCTACGCCTGGGTCGACCACTACGAACCGTTGCGTGTGGGGCTGCGTGCAATCGGCGCACGACTGAAAGAGTCCGGACATCGCGCCACAGCATTCGCCGACGACAACTCGATGGTCGATCGAGCGATCGCGCATCGAGCGGGCATTGGTTGGTTCGGCAAGAACGCCAATCTGTTGCTTCCCGGTGCGGGCAGCTTCTTTGTGCTCGGCTCGCTCATCACCACCGCCGAATACGAGCCTGCCGCGGCGCCGGCGTCCGACGGCTGCGGGACGTGCGTGCGGTGCATCGACGGATGCCCGACAGGAGCGATCGTTGCCCCTGGGGTCATCGACGGAGCTCGCTGTCTGAGCTGGGTGTTGCAGAAGGCGGGCGCGATACCGCCCGAGTTTCGAACCGCGATTCACGACCGGATCTACGGTTGCGACGATTGCCAGGACGTGTGTCCGATCTCCGTGCGTCTCGGGCGGCGCAACACCATCGACATCGATCCGGACGCAAACGATGTGCAGAGCCACGTCGACGTCCTCGATCTGCTCGATGCCGACGACGAAGTGATCGAGCAACGCCACGGCAGGTGGTACATCGCTGGACGTGAGTTTCGATGGCTTCGACGCAACGCTCTGGTGGTCATCGGCAACGTCGCTGATCCAACCGACAGACGAGTTCGCTCGACTGTCGAGCGGTATCGTGCCGACGCCGACGAGATCTTGGCCGAGCACGCCGACTGGGCGGCGATGCGCCTCGACGAACGTCACGCGGCAGCGCCGTCATCATGAAGCACGTCCTCGTCACCAATGACTTCCCACCCAAGATCGGTGGCATCCAATCGCTGCTCTGGGAGTGGTGGCGTCGGCTGCCGTCCGATCGATTTGCCGTCTTGACGAGCCCGTACGAAGGCGCTGACGAGTTCGATGCAGGGGAGCCGTACCGCATCGAGCGAGTGCGAGAGCCCGCGCTGCTGCCGCACCCATTCATGGTGAAGCGGATCAACGACCTGGTTGCCGATTTCGGTGCCGATCTCGTCGTGCTCGATCCAGCGGTCCCGGTGGGTCTCGTCGGTCCGTCGCTGTCGGTCCCGTACGACCTCGTGCTCCACGGCGCCGAAGTGACGATCCCCGGGAGGCTCCCCGGCTCCAAGCAAGCCTTGGCGTACACCTTGCGGCGAGCGCGTCACATCATCGCTGCCGGCGGATACCCGGCTGCAGAAGCCGAACACGCTGCGGGTCGAGAACTGCCCACGACCGTGGTGCCGTGTGGTGTGGATCCCGACCGATTCGCCGTGCTCGGCGATGCCGAGCGTCGTGCGGCCCGCAAGCACTTCGACATTCCGGTCGACGCAGAGTTGATCATCGGCATCTCCCGGCTGGTGCCGCGCAAAGGTTTCGACACCGCGATTCGAGCGGTGAATCGCCTCAAGCACAGTCGGCCGGATCTCTTGCTCGTCATTGGCGGGACCGGTCGCGAATCGGACCGACTCAAGCGCCTCGCCAACGAGCTCGATGCACCGGTGAAGTTCACCGGCCGGATCGCTCACGACGACCTGCCCAAGTTCTACGGCTGCGCCGACCTCTACACGATGCTCTGTCGAAACCGGTGGGGTGGTCTCGAGCAGGAGGGTTTCGGGATCGTGTTCATCGAAGCAGCTGCGTGCGGGGTGCCCCAGGTCGCCGGCAACTCCGGAGGCGCCGCCGAGGCGGTCGCTCACGGCGAAACGGGCCTCGTGATCGACGACCCAGAAAACGTCAACGACGTGGCGGAGGCATTCGAGCACCTCCTCGACGACCACGATCTGCGCGCATCGATGGCAGTGCGGTCTCGCGAGCGCGTCCTCGACGAGTTCGCGTACGACGTACTGGCGCAGCGTTTGGGCACCACCTTGGGCGTCTTCGACTGACCCGCGCCGATACCGTGCGCAGCGTGAGCGAAACCGATCCACGTGCATCTCACGGAGCGTTCATCGTGCGCGCCAACCTGATCGGCACCACCGTGTTCGCCGTCACTGCGCTGGTGGCCGCGGTGACGTTCACCGATGGGTCCAAAACTGCGACAGCCGTCGTCTCGCTGGCGCTCTTCTTCACCGGGATCGCGGCGTTCCTCTGGTCGTTCTGGAACGCGGTACAACGCAGTCGCGGCGAACAGGTGGCGGTCACACAGTTGTACTTCCTCACCGGTGGCGTCGCCCCGCCAAACGTCAAGCGAACCATGCTCCTTGCGTTGGCCGTCCAGTGCGTGGTGGGCCTCGGCACGGCGCTCGCTCGACCGAATGCCGACGACGGGAGTCCCGGCACCGCTCTCGCGCTGGGCGTGCTCGTCCCGCTGTTCGGCTTCGGACTGAACGGCTTGTGGGCAGCATTTCACGGCAACTACGAAGAACGAGTCGGCGAAGGTGTGCGTCCGCGCGGCACTTCCATCGGCCAGAATGAAGACCATGGCTGAGACCGCTACCGAGATCATCACCATCGACGCCTCCCCGGAGGCTGTCTGGGACGTCGCGATCGATCTGCCCAAGTACCCCGAGTGGG
>CALICC010000320.1 GCA_938049325.1 uncultured Ilumatobacter sp.
TCGAACGGTCGGGCGAGTCGCTCACCGTGGGAGGTCGGGGCTGATGGCGCGCAAGAAGAAGACGCCACCGCCGGTCGATTTCAACGAGACGATCGTCGGCCTGTCCGCCGGCGATCAGCTCGATCGCGACTACTTCGCCTACGCCCGCGCCGTGGTCGAAGACCGCGCGATCCCGGCGGCTGCCGATGGGCTCAAGCCGGTGCACCGCCGCATCCTGTGGGACATGTGGACGCAGCGACTGCTCCCCGACCGTCCATTCGTCAAGACCGCTCGCGTCGTGGGCGACACGATGGCGCTCTTCCACCCGCATGGTGACGCGTCGATCGCCGACGCGCTCGCCCGACTGGCTCAGCCGTTCTCGAACCTCGTGCCGCTGCTCGACTTCCACGGCAACGTCGGCTCGCCCGACTTCGCCCCTGCAGCACCTCGCTACACCGAGACCCGACTCGGCCAGTTCGGCGTGATGCTGCTCGATGAGGTCGACCTCGGCGTCGTCGAGATGGTCGAGAACTACGAAGGGTCGACCGTCGAACCGCGAGTGCTGCCGGCCTCGTACCCGAACCTGCTCGTCAACGGCGCAAACGGCATTGCGGTCGGCCTGTCGTCGTACCTGCCGCCGCACGACCCGCGCGAGGTGTGCCAGGCGGCTCTGATATTGCTCGATCGCAAGTCGGCCAGCGTCGACGAGCTGATGGAAGCGCTCCCCGGCCCGTCGTTCCCGTCGGAGTGCACGGTGACCAATGGCGACGAGCTCAACGACATCTACCGTTCCGGGCAAGGCCGCATCGTCGTACGCGGCGCGTGGGAAATCGAACCGGTCGGCCGCGGTCGTGAGCAGATCATCATCACGTCCCTGCCGTACGCGGATACGACCCTCGGATCGGTCGAGAAGTTCATCGCCCAAGTCGGCGACGCTCTCGACAACGGCGATCTGGCCGGGATCATCGCGTTCAACGACGAATCGTCGAACGGCAAGACTCGCATCTCGGTCGAACTCGCCGCTGGCGTCGACAGCGACATGGTCATTCCCGGGTTGCTGCGGTTCACAAATCTGCAGGTGACCAACAAGGTTCAGATGCACTTTCTGGACGAGCACGACACCGTGCGTCTCTACAACTTGCGCAGCGTGTTGCAGGCATGGGTCGCACATCGCATTCGTGTCGTGGTGTCACGCTCGGAGTATCGCCTCGAGAAAATCGCCGAGCGCCTGCACCGACTCCGCGGGTTCCTTGCCGTCCTCATCGACATCGACGAGACGATTCGCATCGTGCGCACCTCGAAGAGTCGTGCCGTCGCTCGCAAGAACCTCATCGAACGCTTTTCGATCGACGAGGTACAGGCCAACGCCGTACTCGACCTCAACCTCGGCCAACTCACCGAAGACGCTGTAATCGAGTTCCAGACCGAAGCCACCGAGCTCGAAGAGGAGCAGAAGAAGCTGGAGCAGCTCCTGTCTTCGGAGACCCGCCAGCGGACGCAGGTCGCCCGCGAGCTGAAGAAGACCATGGAAGCCTTCGATGATCTGCCGCCACGCGTCACGACGATCACCACCGAGACCGCACCGAAGGTGTCGAAGGCACAGATGGTCCTCGATCTTCCGACCACGTTGCATGTTGACGCAGGCGGCTGGATGCAGTCGATCGCTCAGGGCTCGAAGGCCAAGCCGAAGTTGACGCCGCTGCACACGTTCGACACCACGACCGCGACCACGCTCGTGGCGGTCACGAGCACCGGCAACCTGTTCCGCACGCTGGTGGCGAGCGTCGGCGAGAAGCCCACCGCTGCGCCGAGCGTGTTCTCCGGGTTCGCCGGCGACCCGCTGCAGTGGTGGCTCGAGCCGGACCTTCCGGAGGAATTGCTGCTCGTGATGTCCGACGGTCAGGTGAAACGAATCGCGACCGCAGACTGCGAAGGCGGCGACCGCAAGGGCGGCATCTCGATCGTGAAGCTCGCTGGTGATGCTCGCGTCGTAGCGGTCGAACCGTTCGACTCCTCAGGCGCCATCCTTCTGGCTACGTCCGACGGCCAGGGCATTCGGTTCGCGCCGGACGATCTTCGCCCGATGGGGCGTGGTGCCGCCGGTGTCCGCGGGATCAAGACCGATGCCCGCGTGGTGTTCGGCGGTATTCCGGCCGACGACGACTGGCTCGTGGTCGCGACGACGAAGGGCATGGGCAAGCGAATCGATCCGGCCGAGTTGCCCGAGCAGGGTCGCGGCGGCAAGGGCGTTCGAGTGCTGCCCGCTGGCAAGTGGGGCCAGCTCCACACCGGCGCACTCACGAGCTATGCCGACGTCCTCGTGCTGGATGCCTCCGACAACGCCGAGCCGGTGTCAGTGTCGGTGGGCGCGTTCCCGCAGGTCGCCCGAGACGCCAAGCCCGGCAAGATCCGCGGCCACAGCACCGTCATCGACCGCATCCTCGGGTAGCGGCGAGCAACCACCTGCCAGCACGTGACGTGCAGGTAACGAGCGCGATGCTGGATCAGACGCCGTAGAGGCCGGCGATGTCGGGCACGTTGGTTGCTGAATTGGGGTTCGGGCACGGACTGTCGAGCGGGCCGCCCACATAGCGAGGCGCGGTGCATGCACGTCCGTCGAGATGCGCCACCCAACGCGAGATGTAGTCGGCCAGACCGAACGCGCCGCGCGTCGAGAGATGAACTCCGTCGGGTGCCATCCACCCCACCGAACGCGAGTTGTAGGTACGCCAGTCGGCCACGATGAGGTCATCGTGGCGCAGGGCTGAGGTCCACAGATCGTTCGTGTTCTCGGCGTACACGCCCATCGCGGTCACGCTCGTCTTCGGCTGTCGCCCTTGGCTGTATGTCAGCCAGACAACTTGGCGGGCGCCCTTCGAGCGAGCGGCGCGCATGATGGTGTCGACGAACATGCCGAACGGGTCGTGCCAGTCGTTGTAGCCGGCCATCACGACCACGACGTCGACGACGCCCGGCGTGCCGAGAATCGCCTCTTCGACGGTGTTCGGCGTGCGGAAGTCCGAGTCGCTGTAGCACGACGGCCACACGAGGCGCCGACATCCTTGGGCGTCGAGGACCGGGTCGAATCCGACGAACAGGTTTTGGGACGGCGTGACGTTGCGAACTGCAGCCAAGGTCGAGTCGCCGACCATCAGCACGCGGCGTGGGACCGCAGTATTCGAGGGGACCGGCAAGGTGGCCGCCACGGCCGCACCGGTGAAGTAGCCGTTCATATCGACGATCAGGTCGGTGCTCAGCGAGCCGAAGTAGCCAACGCCGCGGGTCGATACCGGCGTGATTGCTGCGTTCGGGATCGTCTGGTCGCGACGCGCGGAGTTGAGCGCCGAAACGACCGGGCGGGACACACCCGCCGGATACGCGGTCACGTAACCCGCGGCGTCCGATCGTGCGACCGTGACGTTCGTGACCAGTGCGGCGGCGCCAGCGACAGGTGGCGCGACTTCGATCACGCCGTTCGCCCACAAGCGGCGTGTCTGTAGTCGCGTGTCGAGCAGGCGGGTGGGTGTGGTGGCAACGAACAGCCCGGCGGTCGATCGTGGAGCCGAGGGCCCCGTGAAGTAGCCGGTGAGGTCGATGGCGATGCGCCCACCAGCCGTGTTGGTGATCGTCATGCCGTCAGCCGAGACGGGCACGATGACGGCGGCGGCAACCGGCGCACCCCAACCGTCGACGTTCAGGAACGACGTGTCGGGAGCCTCGCCGCCGGCCGGATGGGCACTCAGATAGCCCGGTCGCGTGGCGCCAAGGCTGGTGACGTTCACCGCAAGCGCGGTGGCATCGGCGGGCACCGAGCCAGGCAGTGGGATGGTTGCCGACGCGCCTCGTGCCATCAAACCGACCGGCGCATCAGGGTCTCGGCCATCGAGAATCCGTGTTGGTGTGAGCGACACGAATCGTCCGCTCGCCGTCGCGCCCGAACTCGAGAACACGCCGGTCACGTCGACGATTACGTACGCGAGTGTGCTGACGTACACATCGACCGCTCCACCCGCTCCGACCGCGACGATGGTCGAGTTCGCGGCGCTGCCGCGGGCCGGGAAGTTGACGGTCGAAGCAACGGGCACGGCCGATCCGCTGGGGAACACCGTGGCGAAGCCCGCGACCGC
>CALICC010000321.1 GCA_938049325.1 uncultured Ilumatobacter sp.
ATCGAAACCGATGGCCCTGATCGTTGCGTCGACCGTAAACGTGCCAGGCGAGCCACTGACCGTTGCCGCGATGTCGAACGGTGGTGGTGTCTCCCCGGGGAGCAGCACGCCGGTGTAGATCAGCGTGACGGTGTTGCCGACAACGGTGACCTCGTAGCCGGGAGCGGTGATCACCCCAGGCGTGAAACCAGCCGGCAGCGTCACAACGACCTCGACACCATCGGGCAGCGGCACGACGCTGTCGTTGCCCGGCGTGAACGTGAACACGACGGTTGCACCCGGCGCCACGGTGTCGGGCGCCACCGAGCCGGTGATGCGCACGTCGGCACCGGGCTGCACGATGCCGGCATCGACGTCGACCGGCGGTGTGAGCGGGCAATCGCCCGACGGACAGGACGTGGGTGCGATGACGATCGGCGGAGTCACACCGGTGACCCAGTCGGGGTCGGAGTCGGTTGCGTCGCTGCCAACCCCGGGTCGAGTCAGCGACTGACCCGACGGTGGCAGCACTTCGATTGCATATGTGCCTTCGAGCAAACCGCCGAAGTCGTAGTCACCGTTGGCATCGGTGGTGGTCGTCGAGATGACCACACCGTTCTCGTCGAGCAGGTTGACCGTGACCCCTGGAACGCCGGGTTCGCCGGCACCCTGCTGGCCGTCGCCGTTGGTGTCGCTCCACACGGTGCCACCGATCGAGCTCACCGACTCACCGAAGTCCACCTCGCCTGCCATCGCGAACGTGAGCGAGACATCAACGGTGTTCGGGGTCGTTGAGCCGTAGCCGTCGGGTTGCTCCTGGACGACGGTGTAGTCCCCGATGGGCAGTCCCTCGAACAGGTAGGTGCCATCGGGGCCGGTCACCGTTTCGGCGATGACATTGCCCGCAGCGTCGAGCAGCGTGATCGTGACACCGGCGAGATTGGTTTCACCGGCGTCGTCAGCGCCATTCCGGTTCGTGTCGACGAAGACTGTGCCGCCAAGCGTCTGCCCGACCTCGGTGAAGTCGTATCCGGTACCCGTCGTGCCCGAACCGAGCACGATGTCGGTGATCGAATCGGGCTCGGTGAGCGTGCCGCCGGCGGTGCCGACGGTGTCGGGGCCGTCGAGGTAGTTGGGCGGCTGCGTTTCGGTGATGGTGTACGTGCCGGGGCGCAGACCGTCGAACACGTACTCGCCGTCGGCGTCGGTGACGACTTCGACCGTGACCGAGTTACCGAGGTCATCGACACCTGTCAACGTCACCATTACCCCAGAGATCGGGTTGCCGTTCGAATCGCTGACCGACCCGGCAAGCGACGACGGCTCGACCTCGGCGAAGTCGATCGCCGTTGTTTGGTTCGTGCCGAGCGTGACCGGGATTGCGTCAGGTCCACCAGCGCTGGTCGGAACGACGACGCCATCGACGGACTCGGAGCCATCGAGCAGGCCAGGAGGTTGGGTCTCGGTAACGGTGTAGGAGCCCGGTAACACGTCGTCGAAGACATACGAGCCGTCGGGACCAGTGGTCACCGTGATGTCGACCGGTTCGCCTGCGGCGTTGGTTCCGGTCAGCACGACCTCGACCCCCTCGATCGGGGTATCGACACCTGGGGTGTACAGCCCGTCGCCGTCGACGTCGGTGAAGACGACACCGCTGATGATGCCCGGCTCGGTCACGATCGGCAGGTCAACCGGAGGCGACACGACCGGCGGGAGTGGAGGTCCGACCGGTGGCGTGCCGCTCGACGCAGCGACGTTCTGCAGCGTCTCGTCGACGGTCGGAGCGATGACGAAACTGATGAGCACATCGCCGGACGTCGTCGGTTCGAGCGATTGACCCGTGGCCAACACGTTCGACGTGGCCGTGCCGTCCCACGCCGCGTTTGCTGTCAGCGTGCCGTCGGTGGCTGCGTACGAGCCGGCAACGACGTTGGCGCTCGCGAACTGGGTGGCGATGTCGTCGAACAACTCGAGATCGTCGATCGTGACGTTGCCGTCGTTGGACACGCCGAGCCGGAAGGTCACTGCGTAGGTGCCGTCACCGATCGACACGAACGACTCGAGCGACTTGCTCGTGACCAGTGAGGGTGACGCGGCGATGACGGTCGTTTCGGTATCGGAGTCGTCGACCACTGGCGGGGTCGATCCGTCGGGCAAGTTCGGCGGCTGGCCGAACGCGGTGGCCGTGTTCTCGATGAATCCGTTGTTGATGTCGATCTGAGTCACCGTGTAGGTGGCGGTACAGGTGACGAACGCCGTGGGCGCGAGCGCCGTGATGCCGCCACAGTCGATAGCAGACAGGTTCGTCAGCGGATCGTCGACCGTGACGGGGTCGAGGGTGACGTTGCCCTCGTTGACCACCAGGAAGCTGTATTCGATGACTTGGTCGACGACCGGCGTGGTGGTCACATCGCTCGTCTTGTCGATCGAGATCACCGGGTTCGGCGGCAGCGGCGTGGTGACTTCTGAGGGCGGCGACGCCACACGTGGTGGTGTCGGCGCACCGGTGGGCGTGGGCGGCTGTCCGGTTGTTGTGGCGATGTTGACGATCTCACCCGCGTCGATGTCGGGCTGCGTGACCGGGTAGTCGAAGGTGCACGAATCGGTGTCGAGTGGCGCGAGCGGCCCGAAGAAGCACGCTGCGTTCACGAGGTTCAACCTGGCGTCGTCGATCCGCACGTCGGTGACCGACACGTTGCCGTTGTTCGTCACATCGAACGTGTAGGTGATCGTGTCGCCGGCCACCACCGCTGCCGGAGCAGCAGCAGATTTCTCGAGCAAGAGCGAGGGAACGGGCGGAATCGGCGTGACCACGACGACCGGAGGAACCGGCGGGAGCGGCGGCGCTCCGACAGGCGGAGTTCCGATTGCATTGGCGGTGTTCTCGACCTGACCAGCATCGACATCACCCTGATCAACCTCGTAACTGGCCTCGCAGGTCAGCGAGGCGCCGGGTGCGAGAGTTGCTGGCTGCGTCGGTGCGCAGACCAACGCCGGATCGAGGCTGTCGGTGATCGAGACCCCGGTCAGCGTGACGTTTCCGTCGTTGGTGGCGACGAGGTCGTACGTGAGCGTGCTCGTATCGAGGATCGGGTCGGTGGTGTCGGTCCGAACCTTGGTCAACGTGAGGAGCGGCGTCTGGGGTACCTCGGTGACCACCGTGTCGTCGATGGGATCGAGCGGTGGGGCACCGACTGGCGGTGTTGCCGTTGCCGTGGCCGTGTTCTCGACCTCACCCGCGTCGACATCGTCTTGATCCACCGTGTAGCTCGCCGTACAGACGACCGATTCGGTCGGAGCAAGCTCGGTGTCGAGACACGTGACCGCGATACCGAGGCTGTCGGTGACGTCGATGTTCGTCAACGTCACCGTGCCGGTGTTGACGACTTCGAACTCGTAGTTGAGGACGTCGTCGAGCGAGATGGTCGAGGAGAAGTCGAGGTCGTCGAACGTGCCGAGCCGCTTGTCGAGTGTGAACGTTGACGCCTGGGCAGGCGACACGGTTTCGACGTCGTCGTCGGTCACCACGAGACCGATCGGCGGCGTGCCTGCGACCGTGACGGCGTTCTCGATGACACCCGCGTCGACGTCGCTCTGTGGCACGACATAGGTGGTTGTACACGTGACGACTTCGCCCGGTGCAAGCTGGTCGTCACTGACGTCCACATCACAGGCCAGCGTGGAGATCGCGACGGCTGGATCCAGCCCGACCTTGGCGTCTTCGACGGTGACGCTCTGGAGTGTGACGTTGCCCGCGTTCGTGATGACGAAGCTGTACGTCAGTGTGTCGTCGGCGGTGATGCCCGTTGAGCCATCTTCGTCCGCGTTCGATGCGAACGACTTGTCGACGGTGATCGCGACCGTTTGCGGCGTGATGATCAACTCGTCGTCGGTGTCGGTGACCGGCGGCGGCACGGGGCCACCGACGGGTGTCGGCGGCTGCCCGCTGGCCGTCGCCGAGTTCCGCACTTCACCGGCATCGATGTCGTCTTGCACCACGTCGTAGATCAGCGTGCAGGTCGCGGTTTCGCCTGGAGCGAGCTCATCATCGACCTGCGCCGGCACACAACTGAGCGCCGACAGCGCAACCGGGCCGCCCGTGAAGATCTTCGGATCGTCGAGCGTCACGGCGGTGAGCGTCAGGTTGCCGTCGTTCGTGATGACGAACTCGTAGGTCACGTCATCGTCCGGAGTCTCGACCACGGCGGGGTCGGGCGCGATCGCGGACTTCGTGAGGTTGATCGATGGCGAACCGTCGGCGGTGACCACCGCTGTATCGGTCGATTCAACGGGTGGGAGTCCGCCGGGCGGGTTCCCGGTTGCCGTGGCCTCGTTGGCGACCAGACCCGCATCGAGATCATCTTGCTCGACGTCATACACGGCGGTGCACGTGATCGTGCCAGTCGGCACGAGCGTGGCCGGCAGCGTCGAGGCGCCGCAGTCGATCGCCGAGAACTGCGGGCTGATCTCGAGGATGTCGGTGAGGTCCACCACCGTGAGGGTGACGTCACCGTCGTTGACGATGATGAACTCGTAGTCGATCGTGTCGGCGGTGGAGTCGAACGTTCCGTCCGTCACGGTGGCGGTCTTGCTGAGCGTGATCGATGGGTTCTGCGGCAGAACCTGCGTGACCGTCTCCGAGTCGGTCACCGGGTCGAGGCCGACCGGCGGCTGACCGTCCACGGTCGCCGTGTTCTCGATGAGTCCCGCATCGATGTCGTCTTGGATCACCGTGTAGTCAGCGGTGCAGGTCACGATCTGGCCGGGAGCAAGCGTCGCCGGCAAGGTGATCGCACCGGCATCACAGATTGGCGCAGCATCGAACGGGAACGGGTCCGTGAGCGTGACGTCGTCGAGGTTGACGTTGCCCGTGTTCTCGATCGTGAACGTGTACGTGAGCGAGTCATCGAGCGATACGGGGTCAGCGTCGTTGTTCACCACGGATTTGAGCAGGTCGATGCCCGCCACCCGGTCGATCGGGACGATTGCATCGTCCGTTGCGTCAGGAAGGACGCCGGTGAAGCTCGGCGGCGGCGTTGCGGTGCCCGTCGCCTCGTTGACGACCTGGCCGGCGTCGACGTCGTCTTGATCGACGGTGACCGAGCCGGTGCATGTGAGCGATTCACCAGGAGCGAGTGTCACGGGCGCAACGAGGTCGCACGTCAGCACGCTGATCAACGAGTCGGTGATCGCGGCATCGGTCAGGGTGACCGTGCCCGTATTGGTGAGCACGATCGAGTAGTCGATGTCTTCGCCGACGTCGACGAGCGAGTCGAGGTCGGCGTCATCGTGGGTCGCGGTCTTGACGAGTTCGGTCGCGGCGAGCTGTTCGACCGGCGTGACGACGGTGGCCGGGTCGGTCACATCGTCCCCGGAGGGCGGTGCCCCGGACGCAAGAGCGTTGTTCGTGATCTGGCCCGCGTCGACATCGGTTTGCTCGACGACGTAGGTCGCGGTACAGGTGGTCGACGCATCCGGCAGCAATCGCGTGTCACCGCAGGCCGCATCGGTCAGCCCGAGCAGTGCGTCGGTGTAGTCGACCGGGTCCAACGTGACGTCGCCGACGTTGGTGATGTCGAACTGGTAGGTCAGCGTGTCGTCGAGCGACACGGAGTTCGACCCGTCTTCGTCAGCGTTCCCTGCGAGAACCTTGTCGAGTTCGATCGCCGGATTCGATCCGATCGGCACGGTCACCGCGTCGACGTCGTTGACCACCGTGACGCCATCGGGAGCAACGCCGATTGCGGTCGCCGAGTTGGTGAATCCGCCAGCGTCGACGTCGTCTTGATCAACCGCGTAGAACGCGGTGCAGGTGATCGTTCCGCCCGGCGCGAGCACGGTGGCGTCGCAGGCCGGCGCAGTAACGCCCGCCAGTCCGTCGGCAACACCGACGGGATCAAGCGTGACGTTGCCCGGGTTGGTCACGACGAACGTGAATTCGACCACGCTGTTGACCGCGGGGTCGGCAGCCGGATCAGCAGTTTTCTCGAGCACGATGCGCGGGACGGCCGGGATGACGATCGTGAGATCATCCGTTTCGACAAGGTCGGCGAGCCCTGGCGGTGGTGTCGCCGTCACGGTCACGATGTTGTCGATCGACCCGTTGTCGATGTCGTCTTGATCGACGGTGTAGGTGGCCGTGCAGTCGAGCGTGTCGTCGGGCTCGAGTGCGGTGACACCGCCACAGTCGATTCCACTGAGACCTGGCAACGGGTCGGCGACCACCACGGGGTCGAGGGTGACGTTGCCGGTGTTCTCGAGCGAGAACGTGTAGGTGACGATGTCGTTCACCGAAAGCACGCCTGCATCCGATGTCTTGTCGATGACGAGTTCGGGGAGCCGATCGATCGGCGTGCTGACCTGATCGGTCGCGGGAGGTGGCGCCGGCACGTTCGGCGGCGGGGTGGCGTTTGCCTCCGCCGAGTTGTCGATGACTCCGGCGTTGACGTCATCTTGATCGACGACGTACGTGGCCGAGCACGTGATCGCATCGCCGGGTTCGAGCCCGGCGGTGGTCGGCGGACACAACACGGATCCGACCAGCAGGTCGGTCACCACGATGTCGAACAGGGTCACGGAACCGACGTTGGTGACGTCGAACTCATAGGTCAGCGTGTCGTCGACACTGATCGAGAGCGAGCCGTCCTCGTCGGCGTTCGACGCGACTCGTTTGTCGAGATCGAGCACGCCGAGCTGCGCTGGCACAACGGTTTCGATGTCGTCGGCAGTCACGTCGGGACCGACTGGCGGCGTTGCCGTTGCAGTTGCGGTGTTCTCGATCGGGCCGGCGTCGACGTCGTCCTGCAGGACCACGTAGGTGACCTGACACGTGGTCACCTCGTCGGGGAGCAGTGTGGTGACGCCACCGCAGGTGACGTCGGTGAGCCCGAGACGCACATCACTGAAGGTGACCGATGTGAGCGTCACGTTGCCCGAGTTCGTGATCGTGATGTCGTAGGTCAACGTGTCGTCTGCGGTGATCGAACCGCTGCCGTCTTCGTCGGCGTTCGACGCGAACGCCTTGTCGATCGTGACGTCGGGTTCTTGGTTCGGGACGATGCGTTCGTCATCGGCGTCACTCACCGTCTCGCCGGCCGGGCTGTCGCCTGACACCGATGCAGTGTTCTCGATCAGGCCGTTGTCGATGTCGGTCTGGATGATCGTGTAGGTCGCCGTGCACGTGACGTCGGCGCCGATCGCCAGCGTGGTGACGCCACCGCAGTCGATCGCCGACAGACCGGGCAGCGTCGTGTCGGTCACGAGGATGGAGTCGAGTGTGACGTTGCCGGTGTTCGCAACGACGAACTCGTAGGTGATGATGTCGTCGACCGAGGGATCGGGGTCGGGCAGTATCGCCGACTTGGTGAGACCGATCGACGGCGACTCGGTCACGGTGACGATCTTCTGATCGCTCGACTGCACCGGATCACCGATCGGAGGGTTCCCCGTCACCATTGCGTCGTTGACGACCTGACCGGCCGCGACATCGAGCGCAGTGACCGTGTAGTCGGCGGTACAGCTCGCGGTGTCGTTCGGATCGAAGTCAGCAGGGAGCGCGGGCACACACGTGATCGGCCCGAGATTCGGGAGCGCATCGGTCAGCGTGACAACGCTCAACGTGACGTCACCGTCGTTCTCGATGTTGAAGGTGTAGGTGAGCGTGTCGTTCTCGCTGAGTTCGCCGTCGGCGATGTCGTCGTTGTTGACGACACTCTTCTCGAGCGTGATCGACGGGTTCTGAGCGAGGATCTGATCGAGCGTGTCGGTGTCGTCGACGGTCGGGAGTCCGGGGGGAGGTTCGCCGGTCACCGATGCGGAGTTGGAGATCACGCCGGCATCGACATCATCCTGCGTGACGTCGTAGTCGGCCGTGCAACTGGTGGTCGCCGAGGCAAGCAGCACCCCTGCGCCGCACGTGATGTTGGTGAGACCGAGCTTGGTGTCGGTCAACTCCACCGGGTCGAGCGTGACGTTGCCCGTGTTCTCGATGGTGAAGGTGTAGGTGATCGTGTCGTCGACGCCGGGATCTGCCGGACCGGCCGTGATTGCCTTGGTGAGATCGATGGACGGAACTCGGTCGATCGGAACCACATCGGTCGCGGTCGGCGGGTCGAGCGGTGGGGCTCC
>CALICC010000322.1 GCA_938049325.1 uncultured Ilumatobacter sp.
AGCTCGACAACCGGTCGAAGACATGACGGGCGACAAAGGTGAGGAGGAAGCCGGTCCAAAAGATGGTGATCGCCGGCACTGCCCAGCGAGGCAACGTGCGGTCGGTCGAACGTCGGTCGTACGGCCGACCGGTGGACGGATCGATCGGGCGCCCGTAGTCATCGACCGGCGTGTCGCCCCGATCCTGGCCTCGGCGATCGCTTCGAGGCTGCTCCGTTGACGCGTCGACGATCTCGGATCCATCCCCGTCATGGGGTTGGCGACCATCAGTCGTGCTCACGCCTCCGGACGGTACTTCGTTCTCACAGCTCGAGAGCGCCACTGGCATCTCACCAACGCACGACGGTGATCCGCGTGACAACATCACTGCATGGGTGACTCCGCATGACCGACACGCCGGGAATCCGCGAGTGGCTCGGCGAGCAGGTACGAACGCGCGTGGTCGGCCCCGACGGCGAGACTCGCCGCCTCGAGCTGTTCGACACCGACGAGCCGGGCTGGTTCGACGACGACGCTCCAATCCGCCGAGTGCACGGCGACGCGTCGATGTTCGTCGGCGGCATGCGAGCGCTGTTGTTCCAGTCACTGCACCCGCTTGCGATGGCCGGAGTTGCCGAGCACTCCGACTATCGCCACGACCCGTGGGGCCGCCTTCAGCGCACCGCCGATTTCCTGGCAGCAACCACCTTCGGACCGGCGTCCGCAGCGCAGGAAGCGGTCGACATCGTGCACCGCGTTCACGAGCGCGTGGTCGGCACCGCGCGCAGCGGGGAACCGTACGCGGCAAATGACCCACATCTGCTTGAGTGGGTTCACACCGCCGAACTCGACAGCTTCCTCGCAGCGCACGACCGATTCGGCACCGACCCTCTCACCGGCACCGATCGTGATCGGTTCGTCGAGGAGTCAGCGGTCATTGCTCGGGCCCTTGGCGTGGTCGAACCGCCGACCACCGAGCGCACGCTGCGACGTCGGCTACGTGACTACCGACCCGAACTCGGCGGGTCACCCGAAGCCCGCGATGCCGCTCGGTACCTCTTGGTGCAACCTCCGCTCCCGCTGGCAGGCCGACCGGCCTACGGAATGATCGCCGCTGCTGCAGTGTCGCTCATGCCGGCGTGGACAAGATGGCCGCTCCGCCTGCCATGGCTCCCGATCAGTGAAGCAACTGTGGGTCGAGCGCTCGGCGACGCCGTGACTCGCACGCTGCGGTGGGTCATCGATCCGCGCGATGCAAGCACCGACGCCCACGTCGATCGCTGACGGCTGTCCGAGCGCCCGTTGGTCAGGCGAGTCGCTGAATGGTGGCGTCGATCCACTTGGTAACGCGCTTGCGGTTCACGTCGAGATCGCTCTGGCCATAGCGGGCACGAGCGTAGAAGGCGAGCGTCGACCCGCCCTCGGGCAGGTCGATGAAGCGAACCGAGTTGTAGTCGGGGAACCCGAACAGCGTGCTGCGCTGGACGTAGGTGACGTGTCCCTCGTCTGCCGATCCAGCGAGCACGTCGACAGACGTATCGTCGAGCGCCACCTGATCGAGCGCGCTCGAAACGGCTGCGGCCGATTGCGAGAACATTGGCGCCACCGCATCGCGGTCGGCGTCGCGTTCGACCGCCGCTGACGCCGGGAGCAACCGATACCAATTGGGTTTACCCGTGATCGACGCCGTCAGCGGGTCGACGTGCCATTGCGCCGGATCACTCGGTGCTCGCCGAACGCTGACGGCGATTGCTGCGCCGATCAAGACGATGGCGACGAGGATCCAAGGAAGCACCGAAAGCATCTGGGTACCGTAGACCGCCGACCCCCTCGACTGCCCAGACTTAGGACGACGCCCGGCGAAGGGCCGCCATCAGGTCACCGCGAGAACCGAGCTCGATGCCGTGCCCGAGACCAAGCCAGTCGGCCATCAACCGGAGTTCGGCGACCATCTCCTGAGCCACGTCCGCTTCGGCGATTCCGGGCTCGCCGTACGCACCGATGACGAGAAGGCGCCCGTTGGCGCGATCCGCCTTGAGGTCAACGCGGCCCACCAACGAATCACCCAGCAGGAACGGCAGCACGTAGTAGCCGTACCGACGTTTGGGCTTGGGGACATAGATCTCGATGCGGTAGTGAAATCCGAAGAGCCGCTCACCACGATCACGGAACCACACCACCGGGTCGAACGGACTGAGCAGCGCTCGAGCTCGCACCCACCGCGGCAGATGTGCGTCGGGGTGCATGTACGCCTGCTGCTTCCAACCTTCGACGGTCGCGGCAAGGAGACGACCTTCCTCGACCAACTCGTCGAGCAGCGGTCGGCAGTGCACGAGACGGTGATAGTCGGCGAGGTCGGCCGCGGTGCCGACCCCGTGATAGCTCGCCGCCAAGACCAACAGCTCCTTCTTCGCGTCGTGCTCGCTCGGCGTCGGTGCGTTCAACACGGCGTCGGGAATCACCCGCTCGGCAAGGTCATAGACCCGGGCGAAGTCGTTCGGTCGGCGCGTCGCTGCCACCTCACCGGTTCGGAACAGGTGCTCGAGCGCAAGCTTGCCGTCGTCCCAATCCCACCATTCACCCTTCGGCCGGTCGCGCATCGCCAGGTCGCTGGCCACGAGTGGGCCATCCGCGCGCAGCCGATCGAGCACCGACGCGATCAGGTCGTGTCGTTCGGCGGCGAACTCGCGCAAGCTCTTCCACCGCGGGTGCCGCTCCATCGCCCACCCGTACAGAGGACGCTGCTCGACCGGGACGTGACACGCCTCGTGCACCCAGTATTCGAACAGTTCGCCGGCGGCCGTCGCGTCGGGTATCAGCGACCGCGGATGTGCGCCGAGGCGGGCGAACAGTGGAAGCTCCTGGCTGCGGACCAACACATTCACCGAGTCGATCTGGATGAGCCCGACGTGATCGAGCACTTTGCGCAGGTGGCGACGATCGACGCGCCCCGCGGGTCGCTTGTTCCCGAAGCCCTGCGCGTGCAGCGCGATGCGTCGAGCCTGTGATCGAGACAGTTCGGTCATGGCGTGCGCATCATGCCGCAATCAGCGGCCGTCGACCGACCAGTGCCAGCGTTCCTTCGGGAAGTTGAAGAAGCCATAGGTCGCCGCGTTGTCAGCCAGCCAGTCGAACTGCAGCGGCGAGAGCGACGTCGGGTTGCCGATGCTGTATCCGTTGTAGAAGTCGACCGCTCCGCCACGTTCGTGGTTGGAGTAGCCGGGCCGGGCTGTCGGGGGCGAGCATTGACTCGACGGCATCTGGTAGATCGCGTAGTTGGAACTGCCGCAATGGGCGATGCGCAGATTGATCTGCGACTGCGCGGTGCGATAGCCCCAGCCACACAGCCGGCGACCATCGGCGTCGGCGGCAACCAGCATTGCCTCGAGGTTCGCCTTGAGCGTCTGCTCGATGCTGATGGTGCAACCACCGGGCCCGTTCGCGATCACGTACGTCCCCTGGTGCGCGCCGGGCAAGCCGCCGGGAGGAGGCGGCGGCGGAGGATCGAGCGGAATGTCGATGCCATCGCACACTGCGTTGGCCACCGCTTGGCCCTCGACACCCGCATGCATGCCATCGGCCATCGCCACCATGCCGGCGGGCGTGAGTGACGAGCCTTGCTCTGTGGCGATCCCGGTCCAGTAGGCCCGACCACCGGGATCGGACTCGCGACCGACGATGACGCGATACGCGCTGTCGACGAGTTCACCGGGCGTGATGCCCGCCTGGAAGGTGATGGCTTCGGGAGCGACCAGCATGAATCGCTGCACCACATTGACCTGGGCGATACATGCCGAGAGCGTCGCTGTGTCGCGGATCAGACCGGTCCAATAGGCACGCCCCCCAGCGTCGCCGGCGCGACCGTAGAACTCGTTGTACGCGAGCTCGACCAGGATCTCCGGTGCCTCGAGCAAACGGCAGAGCTCGGTGGAGCGGTCGACGTACTCGAACGACGATCCGAAGGCGTCATACACCTCGTCGATACCGACGTCGCCGACAACGCCGGTCCAGTAGGCAAGTCCCTCGGCGTCGCTTCCACGTCCGAGGAAGACCTGATACGTGCTTTCGAGTAGCTGGGTGGTGGTTCGCGTCGCTCGGTACGCCAGGCCCTCTGGACCTCGACCCGCGTTGTACACCAGCGACGCGAGCGCCGTGGTGCAGTCGACGGTCCCTTCGGCTGACGTGATCAGGCCGGTCCAGTATGCGCGACCCGAGGCGTCCGATGCCCGACCCAAGAACTGCTGATAGACGGCCTCGACGAAAGCGCGGATCTCGTTCGGCACGACGTCGTCGACGCTCTCACAGTCGACGGTCGTTTCGCCGTTGCTGCACCGATCGGTGCCTGTTCCACCGACGATCGTGTCGAAGCCGGCTCCGCCGACGATTCGGTCGCCGCCGGGTCCGCCGTCGATGTAGGTGGTGACGTTGTCTTTGACGTACACCTCGTCGTTGCCTGATCCGGCGTTGACCACGATCGTGCCACCTGTGTTCAGCACGGTGCTGTTGACACAGATGATGTCGTCACCACCGAGCCCATTGAACGTGACCGGACCGTTGGCGATTACCACGACGTCGTCACCCGCGGTGCCGGAGTACGTCGATCCGCCCGCCGGGTCGGCGTACGGCGCTGGGATCACACCCGGTTCGGACCAGCCGACGCCGATGGTTGCGACCTGGCCGTTACACAGCGAGAAGTCCGGGCGGTCGAGCACTGCACCGGGGTCGTATTCGCACGACGCTGCCACGAACGAGAACGCGGCCACGATCGAAAGTTGCCGGACGAGGCGCGTGCGTCGTCTCGTGCTGATAGGTGCAGACATGACTGGTTCCCCTTGAGTTCGCTGCGACCGGCGGTCACCGATCGCAGCGAGGCTGCCACTGCTCGTGGGCTGTGTCAACCTTTCGTCAAGGAGTCATCGCCAGCCGCGCCGATCGAGTCGCCGTCGGCGGCACGGGCAGACGGAGCTCGCGATCAGTCGGCTTCGGTGATGGTGACGCCGTTGATCACGACGTCGGTCTTCGGGCGATCGCCGCGAGCGGTCGGCACGTTCTGCATGGTCTCGAGCACGTCGAGACCCTTCACGATCTGACCGAAGAGGCTGTACTGCGGCGGCAGGCCGACACCCGAGGCGCCGGAGACCAAGAAGAACTGGCTGCCGTTGGTGTTCGGGCCGGCGTTGGCCATCGCGACGGAGCCGATCTGGTACTCGCGAGGCTTGGGCAGTTCGTCTTCGAATTTGTAGCCGGGGCCGCCGGTGCCGGTGCCGGTGGGGTCTCCGCCCTGGCACATGAAGCCGTTGATGATGCGGTGGAAGATGACACCGTCGTAGTAGTGATTCAACGCCAGGAACACGAAGTTGTTGACGGTCTTGGGCGCCTTGACGGCATCGAGCGCGATGACGATCTCACCGAGGCTCGTATCCATCGTTGCGGTGTAGCGCTTGGACGTGTCGATACCCATCTCCGGAGGTCCGGAGAACTTCTGTGACTTCGGGGCGGAACCATCAAAGGGCGGGAAAGCTGTAGCCATGGCGCCGCAGGGTAGCGGTGGAATGCTCGCGACCCAGGTCGCGCAGGAGCGTCGCGGACGTGCGGGACGGGTCCGCCGCCATTCACTACGATTCGCTGTCGTGCAACGCAAGTCAGGCATCGTCGTTGCGTGCATCGTGCTCGTCGGCGGCGGACTACTCGGCCGTGGTCTCGTCGTGGGCCGGTTCACGGTCGAGTATTGGTCCGAGCGGCCCGAGCAAGTCGCGCTCGTCGTCGTCATGATCTTGGCAGCGCTCATCACCGCCGTGGTCGTCCGTCGCAGACATACCCTCGCCGAGCGCAAACGGAGGTTCGCGACCGCGACGCGCGACGGTGCGTCGACGCTCAGCGCCGACCGCGGGGCCGCATGGACCTCCGGCGTCGATGCACGACGAGCTCTGAGCAAACCCGGAGCGGGTGTTCCCACGCCCCCGGATGTTCCCGAGGCCGGCCTCATGCCGCCACCGAGCACGTCGGCGCCGATCGAACCCAGCAGCGACCAGCTGCTGCCGCCTCCGTCCCCCTAGGGCCGGCGCGGGATCGCTAGTTCTGGCGGTTGTAGGTCTCGATCAGCGCGTTCGCTGCGTTGGACGCATCGGTCAACGCAGTCTGCACGTCGCCCCCGGCGTACACCGTGGCAACAGCATTCGCGGTCTGTGCACGGATCTCGCGGAGTGGGCCGAGCGCAGGCACCACGGCCGAGTTGTCGGTGGCCGTGGCGAGTAGCTGGTCGAAAGCCACGCGGTACCGAGGGTCCTCGAGGTAGAGCGCAGCGACCGGGTCGAGCGCTGCAGCGTCTTCGCGAATCGGCACGTACCCGGTCGCTGCAGCCCACGTCGATTGCGTCTGCGGATCAACGAGGTGCTGGATGAAGTCCCACGCAGCCGCTGTGACCTCGTCGCTCTTGCCGTCGGGTATCCAGATCGCCGCCCCGCCGACCTGGGCCGCAGGCGTCGCGCTCGGGCCGGGCATCGGGCCGATGCCGAGGTCGTCGGAGGTGAGTCCGGGAGCGAGCCCAGCGTCGAGCGCGGCGAGCACACTCGAGATCGCCGCGGACGTTCCGATCGCCGAAGCGCCCGGCGCCTCGGCGTCGGCGAGCTTCAAGAACGCGTCCTGCCCACCGGCGTTGTCGCCGACAGAGACGGCGAGTCCATCGTTGATCATGTCTTGGAGGTAGGTCAACAATTCGAAGCCGAGTTCGTTGTCGAAGAGCACCTCCGTCGCTGGAGCGGTGCGACCGTTGCCGTTGTCGGCGAACGGTTGCCCGGCTCGACCGAACCACTGCTCGATGAACCAGCCGCCGCCCGAGTCTCGCCCGGAGTCGAACACGATGCCGGCAGCCGCCGCACCAGAGTCGACGAGCGCCTGTGATGTCGTGCGCAGCTCTTCGAGCGAGACCGGCGAGACGTCGGGATCGAGTCCGGCCTGCTCGTACATGGTGCGGTTGTAATAGAGCACCGGGTTCGACACGTTGAACGGCATTGCCCACTGGATGCCTTCGAAGGCGTACGTGTCGACGACTCGCGGCAGGATCGCCGACGTGTCGAATCCCGACGCCTCGATGCACGCGGCGATCGGGACGAAGGTCCCCGACTGAGCAAACGACTGCACGACGTATTCGGGCACCTGCACGATGTCTGGACGACTGTCGACGCCGCCCGAGATGTACTTGTCGATCGTCGATTCGTAGCTCGTTTGGTTCTGCAGCACGACTTCGACGCGGTCCTGGCCAGCGTTGTAGTCGGCGACCAGCTCGATCAGCGCGGTCTCCAGCTGGTTCGCCATGCCGTGCCAGAACGTGATCTCGACCGGGCCGTCGACACCGTCGAGCGCATCGACCGGGCAGGGCGGAAGGTCGGCGAGCGGTGCGACCGTCGTGGTCGGACCCGCAGTGCTGGGTGCGCTGGTGCCCTCGGCCACGGTGTCGGTACCTTCGCCGCCACCGTCGACGCCACCGTCGACGGGATCGTCGGCGACGACGCTGTCGGGTGCTGCGGTCGGGGCCGGGTCGTCGTCGCCGGCTTCGAGCGCCGATTTGCCTCCGCTACACGACACCGCGACGAGTGCACCGGCGGCAGCCACGACCGCGAGGCGGGGCAGCGGGCTGCTCCGTCGAGTGGATGAGTTGAATGACGTGCTCATAGTCAGCCTTTCACGGCACCGGCGGTGAGGCCGCGAACCAGTTGCTTCTGGAAGATCACCAGGACGATCAGAATCGGAATGGCGGCGATGACCGTGCCCGCCATCACCAGGTTGGGTTGGTCGAGGCTCGTCTTGCTCAACAGACGCAGCCCGCTCTGCACGGTGTTCTTGTCTGCTTCATTGATGATCAGACTCGGCCACAGGTATTGATTCCACGAACCGAGAAAACTGAACAGCGCCAACGCGGCCAGTGTCGGGCGCACGAGCGGTACCGCAACGTGGCGGATGAAGCCGAGGTGGCCGATGCCGTCGATTCGAGCGGCATCTCGCAGCTCCGACGGGAGGGCGAGGAGTGCCTGGCGGGTGAGGAAGGTGCCGAACGCCGTGGCCAGGAACGGAACCGTCAGTGCTTGGAAGCTGTTGAGTCCGCCGAACGAGATCTTGTCGGGGATCAACGGCAGACCACCGAGGAACTCCGGCAGGACGAGGCCCTGTTCGACGGTTTCGAAGTTGACGAAAACCGTTGCTTCGAGCGGCACGAGGAGCGTCGCCAAGAAGGCGAGGAACACCCACTTGCGGCCCGGGAATCGAAGGTAAGCAAAGGCGTAACCCGACAGCAACGACGTCACCACCTGAGCGAGCGTGACGATCGCGGCGACGACGAACGAGTTCCACAGGTACGTCCCGAGCCGGCCCGACGACCACGCTTCGCGGAACACGTCGAGCGTGACGGCGTCGGGCACCAGCGGGTTCTCGAAGAACTGCTCACTCGGCTTGAACGCCGCAACGACCGTTGTGTACACGGGGAACAGCACGACGAAACCGATCGCGACCAGAAGGAGGTACCGGCCGAGTCGACGCGCTCCTTTCGGGTCGTCCCACGCACGTTGCGTCGAGGGCGACCTGAGATCTGTCTCGACCAGTACGTCAGCCATCGAGGTCCACCCGTCTTCCGAGTCCGCGGAGTTGCAGCGCAGAGAGCACCAGCAAGATGACGAACAGCAGGACGGCGCCACCGGCCTGCAATCCGGGGTCGCTCGCGATGACCGACGATTCGCCATAGACGAAGTACGTGACGGTCGTGGTCGAGTTACCGGGGCGCGGGCCACCGTTGGTGAGCAGGTCGACCTCACCGAATGTCTGGAACGCTCGCGTCGTCAAGACGATCATCACGAACAGCAACGTCGGGGCGAGCATCGGCACGGTGATCTTCCAGAATCGCATCGTGCCGCTGGCACCGTCGACCGCCGCCGCCTCGTGCAGTTCGCGCGGCACCGACTGCAGCGACGCTGTGACGAGGATGAACGTGAAACCGAGACCGGCCCACACGCTCGACAACGCAACCGCCGGAAGTGCCGTGCCTTCATCTTGCAACCACCCTGGCGACTTGACCGACGGGAAGATCGAGTTGAACCAGCCGATATTCGACAGCGCGCCGATCGACGGCTGCAGGAGGAACAACCACATCAGACTGGCGACGGCGACCGACGTGGCGATGGTCGACGAGAACACGGTGCGGAAGAACCCGACGCCGCTGAGGAACTTGTCGGCGAGCACGGCCATCGCCACACCGAGCACGAGGCCGAGGGGCACCGAGATGACCGCGAGGATCGCGGTGGCCTTGAGCGCCGACTGAAACTCGGTCGACAAGAAGAGGTCGACGTATTGATCGAAGCCGTTCGACGTACAGGTGGTGCCGAACGAGTTGCAGCGCTGCTGCCCGAGCCAGACCGCGCGCACCAACGGGTAGACGATGAAGATGCCGAGAATGAACGCTGATGGCGACAGCATGAGTACGGCGAGCCCGAGGTCCTTCCAGCTCCATGATCGCTTCGGTGCCGAGGCCACGATCCGAACCATAGGTCGAATCACGCTGCGGCCCAGCACTTACCGGGCGACCGATACGACCCGTAGGGCTCTGTCCCGGCGAGAGCGACGGCCGGCTCGGTCGCACGTTTGACGCTGACGTCACGTCCGGTCGTTTGAATCACGACATGACCACGCGAACCTCCCATCCCGGCACGAAGCAACTCACCCGCCGCATGGCGATTGTTATGGCGCTTTCCGTCGCTGCGATCGGCGGCGCCGTCATCGACACTCCGCGACTCGAGGCGATGTCGGGCGCGGTTGAGTCGTCGATCGTGACCGTCCAACCGACCCGGGTACTCGATACACGATTCGGGACTGGGCTCCCGGGCGACCTGACCGCCAACGAGCTCAACAACGTTCAGATCACTGGTTCCATTCCGACTCGCCAAGGCGATGCCAACGTGTTGGCGGACGTCGTTCCGAAGGGCGCGACGGGCGTGTTGCTGAATGTCACGGCCCTGCGGCCCCAAGCTGGCGGTTTCTTCTCCATACGGCCCGGCACCGCAACCGGCGAACCAACAGCATCGAACCTGAACTTCGCGGCAGGCTCGGTCGTTCCGAACGCTGTCACCGTTGCACTGCCGACCGCGGGGGCGGGTGTTGGCTCGATCGACGTGTGGTACGGCACAAGCACCGCAGGTGCCACCACAGGGGCTCTGATCGACGTCGTCGGCTACACAATCGGGGCCGGGTCCGGGGGTGGCACGACGGGGCCAGCTGGTCCGACGGGTCCGGCCGGCCCGACGGGTCCCGCCGGTCCGACCGGGGTCGACGGCGACGAGTTGTACGAGCGGACGGTAGTCGTCAAAGGCGGCGGGGATTCCCCGCGGGACAACGGTGGAGCGCTCCTCGATGCGGTCAACACGACGTCGGGGACCGCTCTCGACCCGTGGGTCATCGAGCTCGAGCCCGGCGAGTACGACCTCAGTTCACAATCACTCGTCCTCGGCGAATACGTGTCATTGCGTGGGGCCGGGTCGCACCTCACGAAGATCACCAGCCTCAGCGCAAGCGAGGTCATCGCCACGGGCACGGCGTCATCGGTCACCGGGGTCGAGGTCAACGGCAACGCCATTTCGTCGAGCCCTGCGAGTGGCGTCATCAAGATCGACGATCACGACGACGTGTACCTGGCCGATCTTGTGATCACCAGCACTGGCCGCGGCATCCTGGTCGAAGAGACCAACGGGACCCGAATCGAACGCATCGACATCGTCGCGGTTGGCTATGCCATCAACACCGACAACGACGTCACTGATTTCGTCATTCGCGACTCGACCATCGAATCGTCCGGCGACTCGGCGGTCGACCTGTCGATCAGCTCCGTAGCTGCAGTCATCGAACGCTCGACGATGACCGCAACCGGCGCCAACCAGAGCGTGATCCGCAGCCTCGGGGGAAGCGCAGAGATTCGTCATTCAACGCTGATCTCAACCACCGGCGGGACCGTTGAGAGCGACGCCGCCGCGACTGAAATACTCATCGTTCAGTCGCACGTCGAGGTCGCCGACCCCTTCGCGACACAATTCACCGACGGGGATGCGAAGTGCTCCGCGATTTCCGGGATCTCGACGTTCAGTCCAACGACCTGCGTGTGACAACCCGCAGAGCTCGGCCGCCGACTCTCAACCCACTCCCGACCTGACAACTTCCGTATTCCCACAAACCGACGTGAATCTTGACCTGCGCTGAACATGCGTCCGACAGGCCGACCTTCGCCCTCGGCGGTAGGGTGATTTCAGCAGTTTCCGCTCTGGGAAAGGGATGCCATGTTCGAACGCTTTACCGACCGGGCCCGACGGGTCGTGGTCCTCGCTCAAGAAGAGGCGCGCCTCCTCAACCACAGCTACATCGGCACCGAGCATATTTTGCTCGGGTTGATCCACGAGGGTGAGGGCGTTGCCGCCAAAGCGCTCGAGTCGCTGGGCATCTCATTGGAGGCGGTGCGCAGCCAAGTCGAGGAGATCATCGGCCAAGGCGGCTCGTCGCCATCGGGCCACATCCCCTTCACGCCGCGTGCCAAGAAGGTCCTCGAACTGTCGCTGCGTGAAGCCCTGCAGCTCGGCCACAACTACATCGGTACCGAGCACATTCTGCTCGGGCTCATTCGCGAGGGTGAAGGTGTTGCTGCTCAGGTTCTCGTCAAGCTCGGCGCCGATCTTTCCCGCGTGCGCCAGCAGGTCATCCAACTGCTGTCGGGTTACCAAGGTCCTGCCGGTTCCTCCGGAGGCGGCGGGTCGGGCAGTGGCTCGGGCAGCCGTGAAACCGCGAGCGCCGGTGTCGGTCCCGGAAGCAAGGACGGCGAAGAGAAGGGCGGCAACTCCCAGATCCTCGATCAGTTCGGACGCAACCTCACCCAAGCAGCTCGCGACGGCCAGCTCGATCCGGTCATCGGCCGCTCGAAAGAACTCGAGCGCACGATGCAGATCCTGTCGCGCCGCACCAAGAACAACCCCGTCCTCATCGGTGAGCCCGGTGTTGGCAAGACGGCAATCGTCGAAGGTCTCGCACAAAAGATCGTCAACAACGACGTTCCCGACACGCTGACCAACAAGCAGCTCTACACCCTCGACCTCGGCTCGCTCGTCGCGGGTTCGCGTTACCGCGGCGACTTCGAAGAGCGGTTGAAGAAGGTGCTCAAGGAGATCAAGACGCGTGGCGACATCTTGCTGTTCATCGATGAGATCCACACGCTCGTCGGTGCCGGTGCTGCCGAAGGTGCCATCGACGCCGCATCGATCCTCAAGCCGATGCTCGCTCGTGGCGAACTCCAGACGATCGGCGCCACCACGCTCGACGAGTACCGCAAGCACGTCGAGAAGGACGCCGCGCTCGAGCGTCGTTTCCAGCCCGTCAAGGTCGACGAGCCGTCGCTCGCTCACACGATCGAGATTCTGAAGGGCATCCGCGATCAGTACGAGTCGCACCACCGGGTCACCATCACCGACCAGGCACTCGTGGCTGCAGCCAACCTTGCAGACCGCTACATCTCTGATCGGTTCCTGCCCGACAAAGCCATCGACCTCATCGACGAGGCCGGTTCACGTCTGCGCATCAAGCGCATGGCGGTTCCGCCGGACCTGCGTGAGATCGAGACCAAGCTCGCCGACGTCCAAGAAGCCAAGAAGACCGCTGTCGAAGAGCAGCAGTTCGAAGAGGCTGGTCGGCTCCGCGACGAGGAGAAGAAGCTCCTCGAGGAGAAGGGCGAGAAGGAAACCGAGGTCAAGGACTCCGGCGTCGACCTGTTCGACGAAGTCGACGAAGAGGCCGTTGCCGAAGTGCTGTCGATGTGGACCGGCATCCCGGTGTACAAGCTCACCGAAGAAGAGACCGAGCGCCTCCTCAAGATGGAAGACGAGCTGCACAAGCGGATCATCGGCCAGGAGAACGCCATCAAGGCGGTCAGCCAGTCGATCCGTCGCACGCGTGCTGGCCTCAAGGACCCAAAGCGTCCGTCGGGCTCGTTCATCTTCCTCGGCCCCACCGGTGTCGGCAAGACCGAGCTCGCCAAGACGCTCACCGAGTACCTGTTCGGCGACGAGAAGTCGATGATCACGCTCGACATGTCCGAGTACATGGAGCCGCAC
>CALICC010000323.1 GCA_938049325.1 uncultured Ilumatobacter sp.
GGTTCTTGCCCGCGCTACGCGGCGCTGCGTTTGGGGGGCCCGTTCGCGAGGGTCTGCCCGTTGGGCAATCTGATCGTCAACTCCCGATTCGCACCGAGCTCGATCGTCCAGCCGTCGTTGTGAATCAGCGTGTGATGGTGCTGGCACACCGGCAACAAGTTGTCGATGTTGGTCAACCCACCGTCGTTCCAGAACAGGATGTGATGCAGTCGGCACCGGTCGTAGTGGACCGAGCATCCCGGCACCGCACAGTTGGCGTAGAGCCCGGCGAGTGCACGTCGCTGCTCCGGACTCGCCAAGCGAGTGGTGCGTCCGAGATTCAGGTTCCCGGGCGCATGAAGCACCACTCCATTCGCCACGATCACCACATCGGGCTTGTGCGCTCCGAGCACGTCGACCAGCACCCGCTGCGGGAGCTCGATCGGGATCCCCCAATCGACAACCGGGCCACCGGCCCCGTCGGTCTGTGTCGCGTCGACGACCACGACCGGCGGGCCAGGCTTCGAACCGCCCGAACCTTTGCCCAGCAACATGTCCGCCAGCGCGAGCGCTTCGAGATGCTGCTTGCGCTCCAACGGATCCGCCGGCGCCGAGTCCGGTAGGGCATCGGCGAACTTCGAACGCGTCGCCGCCGCCAAACGCTTCGCGATGTCCTTCCCCAACTCCGGGTCGAACCGACCCTTCAGGTTGTACATACCGTCGTCGTCGGTCCATGTCTTCAAGCGGGTTGCCCGGCGTTGCTTGTCCAACCGATCCTCGGGGTCGGTGGTGTCGAGTGCTTTGGCCTGCTTCGTGATCCAGGCGTTGAACTCCGCAATCGTCTGGCTCGATGCCGCGTCCGCGATCGTCTCGTCATTGCCCAACAACTCCGAGGTAGCCGCTTCGTCGAGGTTCTTTGTCGCTTTCGTCAACGCGTCGACGTGCCCGGCCGAGATCGCACCATCAGACAGGGCATCCGCCACGGCGTCGGCATTGCCCAACGTGTTCGCCCGTTCGCGTTCGCGCGTCGCCGCGTTCAGTGAGCAGCCGGAGGTGTCGGCGATGATCGCTTCGGGAAACGCGGTCGGGTGCTCATCGAGGGAACGCACCAACTCGGCGTTCTGCGCGTCGAGGAACGACCGCAACTCCGACGACGCCGTCAACGCGTCTTTCCGCTCAACAAGGCCCGCATCGGGCGAACCATTCGTTGCGACCACCAGCGTCAGCCGGTCGACTGCCTCGGACAACTTCATGCACCCATCATGCGCATAGGGGTGTGTCAGAGTTCGGGGGTCGATCCGGAGTTCGACAAAGAAATTTCCGGCGAGCGATATCGCGCAACCAAGCGTGCTCAGGTTTGCCGGCTCGTGCGTGGGTCCGGAGGGCTCCGCCGCCGTCGACATGCGTGCCCCGACCCGGCGTTTGGTGGCCCCCCACCGATACCAGCAGTGGGCGATTGGGGCCACAGGGGGTCGAAGGTCGCGATGTGGGCCGGGGCTCATCGCTGGGCGCCGACGGTCGATGCGTTTTGGCCGACCACCCAGTCGTAGCGTCGTGGGGCGATGACCGAGTACGCGGAGGTGCCCGAATCGATCGTTCGGCGCGTGCGCGCAGCGTGCGCAAATCTTCCCGAAGCGTATGAGGAGCAAGCGTTCGCGGGTGTCCGCTGGCGGATCAGAGGGCGCACGCTGGCTCATGTCGTCACGATCGACGACGGGCACGACCTCGCCACGGTCTTGTGGTTTCACGCAGCGAGCGAAGAACTCGCTGCCCTGCTCGCGATCGGGGAGCCCTTCTCTCCGGGATGGGGCGACGGTCTGATCACGATGGCGTTGCGGGAGGACGGATCGACGGACTGGAGTGAAGTCAGAGAATTTGTCACGGACAGCTACTGCCTACTTGCCCCCAAGAAGTTGATCGCCCGTCTCGGCAGCTTGGGCACAGATGACTAGCCAGAGCATCGGCATCCGGCGTTCTGGGCCGGAACGTGAACGCCGTGGCGTTCGGTGTCGTCCAGACCCGGTTCGGGCTGCCTCAGTCCGAGGACCAGGTGATCGAAACCGGTGGCCGCACGATCCACGTCGGCATGCCGGCGAAGCAAGCCGAACGCATGGGCATCTCCGTCGACCCCGACAAGCCGCCCACCGACGAAGAGACCTACACCGCCAAGCCGATGCCACCGCAGATGGTGGCCCTCGGACGTTCCGGCACCATCGAGGACGCCGCCAACTCGATCTTCTACCTGTGTTCACCGATGAGCGACTACACCACCGGCCAGGTCCTCGCGGTCAACGGTGGCGCCCGCGGCGGCATGAGCTGAGACGATCAACCGACTGGTTGATCAGTGAAGACTCATCTTCTCACTGACCCCGTCGCGTGCCGCCCCGAACATTGCGTCGTTCGGGTTCGGCCCGCGCCCCAAATGAAGGCGCAGGTTCAAGCATCGGACTCAGGCGCGTGCGAGGCGGCGACATGCCTCACCATCGGTGCGTGCGTGATCGTGCGGCCGGAGGGATCCGTCGGCGAGCACGGTGCCGTCGGCGCATTCGGTCTCTACCTCTCCGTCGCCAAACTGCTCTCGGTACAGAGCCGCATACGCACCGGACTGCGCCAGCAGTTCGTCGTGCGAGCCGGACTCGATGATGCGCCCGTGGTCGACCACGTGGATCACGTCGGCGGCCTGAATCGTCGAAAGTCGGTGCGCCACCGCCAGGGTGGTTCGGCCGGCTATCAACTCGCCGAGTGCTTCTTGGATCCGTCGTTCCGAGGCGGTGTCGAGCGCCGACGTTGCTTCATCGAGTACGAGCACACGCGGATCAGACAGCAGGACACGTGCGATGGCGATGCGTTGACGCTCGCCACCGGACAACCGGAACCCGCGCTCGCCCACCACGGTGTCGTATCCGTCTTCGAACTCCATGATTCGATCGTGGATAGCGGCGGCGCGGCCAGCTTCGACGACTTCGTTTTCGGTGGCGTCAGGACGGCCGTATGAGATGTTGTCGCGCAGTGTCCCGGCAAACAGGTACGACTCCTGGGTCACGAAACCAACAGTGAGCGCGAGCGACTCGAATGACATGTCGCGGAGGCTGATGCCGTCGATGTTCACAGCGCCTTCATTGGGATCGTAGAGCCGCGCCACCAACTGGAGAATGGTCGACTTACCCGCACCCGACGGCCCGACGAACGCGATGAGCTGGCCCGGTTCCGCGGTGAACGTGACGTCGCCGAGCGATGCCACCGCAGCATCGGGATAGTGGAAGTGGACGTTGTCGAACGCGGTCGTTCCGCTCACCGAGTCGGCGTCGAGACGGACGGGATGCTCGGCTTCGACGATGTCGGGTTCGATGTCGAGGTACGAGAAGATGCGTCCGAAGAGGGCACGGCTCGACTGGAGTTCAACGAACGTCTCGAGCATGCGAGCGACCGGGAAGAACAGTCGGTTCTGCAGCGTCGTGAACGCGACGATCGTGCCGGCAGTCAGGTTCGTGCCACCGTCGAGCGCATAGCCGGCCGCCAAGTACGCGATGATCGGCGTAATGCCGAGGAAGGTCTGCACGACGGTGAAGAACGCCTGGCCGATTACCTGCTGACGCTGTGCAGTCGCCGACAGCTTCTCGCTGCTCGCGGTGAAGCGGTCGATCTCGCGCTGTTGCCGGCCGAACAGCTTGGCGAGCGTGACTCCTGAGACCGAGAGGGTCTCCTGAGTGATCGTCGACATCTCAGCGTTCTCGGCCTGCATCTCGAGCGTGTACTTCTCGCGACGCGACCCGACGGCGCGCGTGGCCAGCACGAAGAACGGAATCGCCAGCAGCGTCACCGCAGTGAGTTGCCATGAAAGCAGGAACATTGCGACGAGCGCGCTTGCGAACGTGATCCCGTTCGAGAGGATCGATGACAGCGTGGTCGTCACCGCGTTCTGTGCGCTCGACACGTCCGACGAGAGCCTGGACTGCAGATCGCCGGTCCGTGCGCCCGAGAAGAACGACAGCGACAGTGTCTGGAGATGTTGGTACAGCCGGTCGCGGAGGCGTCGAAGCACGACCTGGCCGAGTGCATTGGTCTGGATGGTTTGGACGACGCCGACGACTCCGGAGCCGATTGCCACCACGACCATCACGATCACCAGCGTCCAGAGCAGTCCGAGGTCGAGCCCGGCATCGCCGAAGAGTGCGTCGTCGAAGACGCGCTGGATCAGCAGCGGGTTGACGATGCCCAGGACTGCACCGACGACGACGAGCACTGCCACCACAGCGACACGACCGCGGTTCGGTGCAAACAACGCGGCAACTCGACGCCACGAAAACGCCTCGCTCGGACTCGCGATCTTCGGAGCCTCACGAACTGGGTGACGAGCAGAGACAGGGGAGTCGCTCATGCGAGCCAACGTACCCAGACCGACTGCACTGTGCAGGCGGACTCGAGCGCCCAGAGTCCACGGTGTCCCACGGAACCCCTCGGGCAAGACCCTCAAGACCGAACTTTCACGCCGTACGGGGAACGCCAGGAGCGCACGGTCAGCTGACGACCTGGGCGCTCGCGACGGGCCCGCGAGGTCCAGCAATGGAGCGGATGACGGGAATCGAACCCGCGTTCTCAGCTTGGGAAGCTTCGGTTTGTGCACGTCGCTAGCGCTGTGAGCAGGTGAAACGCAGACTCTGAGTGGTGGTCGCGATGGCCGTGCAACGAACGTGCAACTGCTTCGACAGGGATTCGTCCGGCGGCAGCGAATCTGCGATGCGCCGGCGGCTCTTGCCAACTGCGGATCGGCAAGGCGTCGATCCGGGGGAGGTCTCTCGTGGAATCAGGCGGTGGCGTTGTCGTGTTCCGGTGGAGTCCGCTCGGCGGAGTGGGCTGCAGCAGCCAGCGATCGCGCTTCGCCGCTCTCGACACCGATCGCTTCGAGGAGCCGGGCGACCACGGTCGGGATTGCCTCCGCATCGGTGTCGTCGAGGGGAGTGTCGACGGAGACCAGTCGGCGGACGGAGGCCATCAGTGTGCCGGAGAC
>CALICC010000324.1 GCA_938049325.1 uncultured Ilumatobacter sp.
ACGCAGGAGGTCGTGATCGCTGTACGCCACATCGCTTCCCGTCGACCGCAGGTGCTCGTCGACGACGCCCAGCGCTTCGGGTGCAAGCACGTCGTCGTGATCGACCAGCACGACGAAGTCGCCCGTCGCAGCGTGCAGTGCATCGTTCGATGCCGCGACGATCCCACCGTTTGTCTCGCGCCGGATCAGTCGTCGACCGGGCGATCCCGACCACTCATCGAGTACCTGCACCACCTCGGCGCGATGCGAACCGTCGTCGACGACGATGTGTTCGACGCCACCGTCGACCTGCTGCGCGGCAACGGAGTCGAGGCACTCACGAAGGTGCTCGGACTCCGGGTCGAACACCGCAGTCAGCACGCTGAAGCGTGGGCGTGGAGCGCTCACGATCGCTTGAGGAGACGACGGAGCCGTGGCGCGACCGATGCGGTCCAGCGCCGGCTGGCGCGGTCGGCGAGGCGCTCGGTTGCCGTCATGTCGATCTGGCGCATCAGCAGGTCTTGGTCCTGGCGAGCTCGAGACAACTGGACGCTCATCTCGGCGAGCTGTCCGCGCAACTCGCCCGCTTCGACAGCCGCGGCACGGGCGAACTGTTCGGCGGCCTCGACGTCGTCGCGTAGCGCACGGTACGAGCGTTCCGACGGGCCGACGAGTTCCCGGAGCCGCTCGACTTCCGCAGCGGCGTCGACGTCCTCGGGCCGCTCACCCATCGCAGCTCACCGGGCTTCGTCGACTCACGACGTCATTCTCCCATGCCGGACTCGTCGAAGAAGCGAACGCACAGCTGCTTGCGCGCGGGTGCTCATCGTCGGAGGAACCAGGACGATGTTCGCCGCTTCGGGGAGGCCATTCAGCACCTCGATCAGTTCGCCACGGAACTCGCCGCCCACGCGCCCTGCGAGCGCCTGGACCGCGGGCCTCAGCGTGTCGACGTACACGAAGAGATTCACCGGGTCGGCCCGCATGCCGAGCGCAGCGAGCAATGCCGATGCTTCCCACAGCGCCGTGCGTTCGGTTTCGGTCTTGTCGTCGCGTTGGCCACGCCAGAAGAGGAATGCGGGGAGGCGATACGGGATGTCGTCGCCGAACTCGATGAAGTTCTCGCAGTGTCGGTGCGACGCAATCACCTCGTCGAGTCGGTCGAGTGACACGCCGAAGAGCGCCTCCAGATCACGTTCGATCCGCTGCTCGAGTTCCAGGTCCGGAACATCTCCGCACGCTCGGAGGCCGACGTAGGCGTTCAGTTGGTCGCCGAGGAGCCGTCGAGCGGCGCGCCGGCCATCGTCTGCAGGCTCGCCGACCGCGGCGCGACGCGCGTGGTAGGTCGCCGTACGTCGCACGGCATCGGGGTGCGCCGACAACTCGATTGGCTTCTCCGCGAGATACGCAACCTGCGTCATCCCGAACGGCTCGATGTGGCACCAGCCGAATCCGGCGTCGAGCGCAAGTTCTTGCAGCTTCTGCGCCGACACCAGAAATCGGTGAGCACCAGTCGACAGCGCTGCCAAGAGCTCACCGCGCGGCGTCGACGCATCGAGCGAACCCGGTCGAGGCGTCGTGAGCATCGCGATGCCTCCCGGGGCGACGAACGAGCGCAACTCGCGCATGAACGAGCGGGGGTCGTCGACGTGTTCGAGGACTTCGGTTGCGCACACGAAGTCGAATGTTCGCCCGGAGATCTCGTCGGCGTCGGCCATGTACCGCTGCAGGATCGGCAGGTCGAGCACCTCTGCGCCTGCGATGCCGTAGGCCGACGGTTCGAGCCCAACGACGTCGACGTCCCACATCGTGCGGCAGTAGTCGAGGAACTTGCCGACGTTGCAGCCGATCTCCAGCATCGATGAACACCGGTCGAACGGCAGGCGTTCGGCCAACAGGATCTTCCAGTCGAGACCGCCGACGACCTCGAGGTAGTGATCGACGTGTAGCTGGAAGTAGCTCGTCTCGACAATCGACAAGTCGCTCGGATATTCGACTCCGACCTCGTCGAAGTCGGGGAACCAGGCGCTTTCACACCCGCCGCACGAGGCCACGTCGAGAAAGCCGACCGCAGGGTCGGTGTGGCGGGCGCGCATGAAGACGACGTTCTGATCGGTGTTGCCGCACAGCACGCAGCGACGACTCGTCGGCTCGACGGTGCCGAGCCAGATCACCCGGTCGTCGGCGCGGTCACCATCCACGGGAGGCGAAGCTGAGGTCACGGCCACGGCAAGCTCGGGTAGCGGCTCCGCAGGTCAGCGCGGAGATCGTCGGCGGCGAGGTTGGTGAGCGAGACCATCGATGCCGATTGTGTCCGGTACCGGCCGAGCATCTCGGGCACGTGCACCCCGTGCTCACCAGCAGCGGCGAATCGCAGCCACAGATCCCAGTCTTCCCACCCGTACATCGTGTCGTCGACGCGGTAACCGCCGTGCCGTTCGAGCGCCGACCGGCGAATCATCGCCTGCGCGTCGATGTAATTGCGTTCGCACAACCACGGCACGAACCAGCCCTGCGCACTGCGCAGACCCGGCTCGGGCCCGAACGCTTCGAGCGTCGCATAGGCGAACGATGCCTCCGGGTCGCGGTCCAGAGCGTCGGACAACCTGCGAAGACACGTCGGATACACGTGGTTGTCGGCGTCCATCACCATCACCTTCTCAGATCGGGCATGCTCGATCGCGAGGTTGCGCGCGCGGACCAGGCCTCGATTGACCGCACTCTCGATGAGCATCACGGCCACGTCGTCATGCTTCGACATCCACTCCTTCACGACGGCGGCCCCGGCGTCGGCCGAGTGGTCGTCGACGATCACGATCTCGACGTCGACATCCTGCGAAGCAACGATCGAGTCGAGGGTCTCGCGCACCACGTCGGCGTAGTTGTAGAGCGTGACGACGACGCTGACTTCTGCATCGGTTCGAACGTCCCATGCTGCCGACGCTGTGCGCTCGACGTGGTCGGGTGCGCCGTGCTCGATCATCGAACGCAGTTGACCGAGTTCTCGGCGGTGCGCGATCTCGGCGAGCAGTTGGTCGTAGACATCGCGCCGCAAGGAGCGATAGGGCTCGAAGACCGGAAGCAACGGCGGTGCGTGTTCGCGAACGATCGGTCGACGGTGCGAGCGAGGAAGACGTCGAGCACTTCGGTCCGGAGCTGGCAGTGCGTCGATCCTGTCGAGGAGTTCTCCGACGCCCGCGACCATCGGTGTCTCGACCACGACGGCCTGATGGGCAGCGTCGCCGATGGCGGCCTGTCGTTGAGGGTCATCGAGCAATGCGATCACCGTCTCGGCAAGCGACTCCATCTCCGTCTCGACGAAGTGCTCACCGGCAACCAGCGGCTCATGGCCGAGCGACGGCTCGGTGACCACGACGCAACCGTTGGCCATTGCCTCGACCATGCGCGCCCACTCGAAGTAGTCGGCGTGGCCGTCGCCGCCCCGGTGCAGATTGACCAGCACCTTCGATCGGGCGAGCAGGTCGTACTTGTCGTGGCCGAACACGACGCCCGGCTCGTCACCGTTGATCGGCCGGCTGAATGTGAACAGCCGGATCTCGCTCTTTCGGTCCCACAGCACCGGCGCCAATCGGGCCAGCCCGCGAGCGCGTCGATCGGTCGCTCCTCCGAGAAAGACCACATCGATGTCACGCTCGACCGACGGTCGGGTGCGATGGTCCATCGATGGAACAGCGCCAAGCCCGAGGCGATGGACGTCGAAGCCTGCTGCGGCGATCGCGTCGGCACCCACTGCGTTGATGTCGACGACGAGCGGACTGCCGACGCAGAAACCCAACGACAGCAAAAACCAGGGCGTCCCGGGCTGTTCGGTGCAGATCGGCACGCTGCACCGTGCAGCGCGCCGGATGTCGGCGTCGCTGTCGTTGCGGAGCACGTAGAACTCGTGCGGGGCGACCACGAGGTTGATCCCGTCGTCGTCGGCCGGCAGGCGGCCATCGACCAGCGCGGCGTCACGGCCGGTCAGGCGGGCTGCCTCGACGATCCACTCGGCGATATCGCGCATGAACGCATTGCCGTGCTCGGCAACGAAGACCGTGACGGCAGACTGAGCCGACGCTGCCATCAGCGAACCGCACGGCG
>CALICC010000325.1 GCA_938049325.1 uncultured Ilumatobacter sp.
TCTACCGAAGCGTTGCCGACGCATCGATCGAGCTCGAGCTGTTGATGACCGCCGAGACTGTCGTCGACCTCGTCGTGCACCCCGTCGACGGAGCACTCCATGTCGTCGAACACGCTGGTCGCATCCTGCGCGTGAACAACGACTCAGGTGACGACATCGACGTCGTCGTCGACTTCACCGAGCGCGAACAGCACGCGTTCGGAGGCCATGTCGATCATGCCGTCGTCGCCGACCGCAACCTCCGACACCGTCGTGGTGCCGTCGGGCAACGTGTAGTGCAGCCAGGCGAACCGGCCGTCGGCAGCGAACTCGAAGCCGGTGAGCCCTTGTTCGTCGCGGTGACCGACGAGGCGCTCGGCGAAGTCGACGACGACGTCGACGTCGTCACCTGCGTCGTTGTTCACGCGCAGGATGCGACCAGCGTGTTCGACAACATGGAGTGCTCCGTCGACGGGATGCACGACGAGGTCGACGACAGTCTCGGCGGTCATCAACAGCTCGAGCTCGATCGATGCGTCGGCAACGCTTCGGTAGAGATCGGCTGCATCGAGGTACGCCGCGGACTCGGCTTGATCGTCGGTCGCCGCGTCGGCCAGATCCGCGTCGGAGGAATCCGACTGAGACGAACGATTGACCGAGTCGACCTCGGAGGTCGACACCTGCTGACCGTTCGCGTCGCCCCCACACGCCGCTGCGACCAACAGGGCGACACCGACCAGCGGTCGCGCGACGCGTTGCATGATGACGCGCTCCCGCATTGATCAGGACCGTAGTCGACCGCGTGCCGTATGCCGCTTGGATCAGGACTTGGTCGGCCGGTTGCAGCACACTGAGGTGATGGCACTGGTGAGCGTGAACGGCATCGAGGTGTACTACGAGGTTCACGGACCAGATGCAGGTGACGCGCAGTGGCTGCTGAACATCGGTGGATCCGGGGGCGATCTGCGCCACACGCTTCCGGCACGGTCGCCGCTCAACAAACACTTCCGCGTCCTGCACTACGACCAGCGTGGGCTCGGCCAGACCTCGCAACCCGACACCGAATACACGATCGAGCAGTACGCCGACGACGCCGCAGCGCTGATCGACACGATCATCGGTGGACCGTGCCATGTCCTCGGCACCAGCTTCGGTGGGATGGTGGCGCTCAACCTCGCACTCAAACGGCCGGAACTCATCGAACGGCTCGCGCTGCTGGTCACCTCACCCGGCGGCGAGCATGCGTCCTATCGGCTCACCGACCTCGCCGCCATGGACGCCGACGAAGCGTTCGAAACGCGGATGCGCCTCTTCGATACGCGTTGGGATCCTGATGCCGACGAACCGATTCCCGGACTCGGTGCCGTCTACGACTTCATCGTCGCCCAGCACCGAACAGCGCAGCCGCCCGACGTTGCCGTCGGGCTGGCGCGTCAGGTCGCGGCGCGCAACGGTCACGACGTGGTGGCCGATCTCGGCGCGATTGACCATCCGACACTGGTCGGCTGCGGTCGCTACGACGGCCTCGCACCCGTCGCCAACTCCGAGATCATGGTGGATCGGATGCCCAACGCCACGTTGGAAATCTTCGACGGGGGACACCTCGTCGGCTTTCAAGACGAGCGTGTTTGGCCGACGATCATCGACTTTCTCAGCGCGTGACACGGTCGGATCGGCGCACCGGATGGGAGTTGGCGAAGCCGCGCGTCGTAACGTTGCCAACATGTCTGACGCACTGATCATCGATGCCTGCCGTACCCCTCGTGGAATCGGCAAACCGGGCAAGGGGGCGCTTGCGCACCTGCACCCTCAACATCTCGCGAGCACGGTCCTCGCCGCGATCGCCGAACGCAACGGCCTCGACACCGCTGATGTCGACGACATCATCTGGGGAACCAGCGCACAGGTGATGGAGCAGGGCGGCGACCTCGGACGGATGGCAGCGCTCGACGCCGGCTACGACGTCAAGGCCAGTGGCGCCACGCTCGACCGCTTCTGCGGCTCGGGCATCACCGCCTCGAACTACGCAACGCACGCCGTGATGTCGGGAATGGAAGACCTCGTCATCTCTGGTGGCACCGAGATGATGTCGCTGCCGAAGAAGGGCATGCTCCCGATGGGTGCACGTAACGCGCATCTGCAGGAGATTCACCCGCAGTCGCACCAGGGTGTGTGCGCCGATGCGATCGCCACGCTCGAAGGCATCTCGCGCGAAGACCTCGACGCGCACGCTGCTGACTCACAGCGCAAGGCCGCCATCGCGATCGAAGAAGGGCGTTTCGACAAGAGCCTGATCCCGGTGCTCAACCTCGACGGTTCGGTTGCCCTCGACCGCGAGCAGTTCCCTCGCCCCGGCACCACCGCCGAGTCGCTCGCCAAGCTGTCGGCCAGCTTCCCGGCCGTGGCTGACTACCGCCACGTGAACGAAGACGGAACCGAAGGCAAGACCTTCCGCGAACTCATCAACCAGAAGTACCCCGACCTCGACATCCAGCACGTGCACCACGCCGGCAACTCGTCGGGTGTCGTCGACGGCGCCGCGGCACTGTTGATCGCGAGCGAGGACTACGCCAAGGCACACGGCATGAAGGCCCGTGCGCGCGTCGTTGCCACGGCGAACATGGGCGACGACCCGACGTTGATGCTCAATGCTCCGGTGCCCGCCGCGCACAAGGTGCTGGCCAAGGCCGGCCTGACCGCTGACGACATCGACGTCTGGGAGATCAACGAAGCGTTCGCCGTCGTGTCGGAGAAGTTCCAGCGCGACATCGGCATGGACCGCGAGAAGGTCAACGTCAACGGCGGCGCCATGGCGCTCGGTCACCCGATTGGTGCAACCGGAGCCATCCTCATCGGCACCGTGCTCGACGAGCTCGAACGCCAAGACAAGCAGTTCGGTCTGATCACGATGTGCGCCGCCGGTGGCATGGCGCCCGCGATCATCATCGAACGCGTCTGAATTCCCAGGACGTGCACCTCTGACGTTCTGCGCCGCTGCGGAGCGGTGTCGTCAGAGGTGTTTGGTCGCCTCACGAACCGACAGCGGTGACAGTTCTTCGATGTGTCTGTCGACGAACACGCGCACTGCGTCGGGGTCGGTGCGTGCGTATTGACGCAGCGCCCAGCCGATCGCCTTGCGGATGAAGAACTCGCGATCTGCAGCGCGGTGTAGGCAGTAGCGGAACAGTCGATCGACATCCGTCCGCTCCTTGAAGCGCAGCTGATGGATGATGGCCACTCGGGCGATCCAGAAGTCAGCGTCGTCGATCCACTCGTCCATGTCGTCGAGCAGTTCAGGGTGCTGCAGCACCATCGCGCCGACCGTCGGCGCGATCGCATCGACGGTGTCCCACCACGACTCCGTAGTGATCAGACGTCGCACTCGGTCGAGGTCGGTTGCACGAAGCCGTTTCTCGCTCGCGCTCAGCACGTCGTGGCCGACGTAGTGGAACTCGCGTTCGCGTTCGGCGAACAGTGCGTCGACGAGGTCGAGCACGTCGTCGATCTCGAACGACTTCGATGCGGTGACGAGCTGCTTCGAGGCCTTGCGCCGCGCGGGCGTCTTCACGCCGAGGTACGGATTTCGGTCGCGCATGTACGCAGCCATCGGGGCGGCATCGGCGGCGACCGCGACGCGTTCGAGTTCGGCACGAACCTGTGCAACGTGTTCCGAGATGCTCACGCGACGGGCTGACGCTCGATGTGGGTGACCTCGCCATGGGCCAAGGCCTCACTGGGTCGTCGAACGAGGATCTGTCGATGTTCGCGAGCGCCCTCCTGCACGTGCGTAGTTTCGCATCATCGAACGATGTGCGCTCCGACCCGACTGGACCGGCCTGGTGCGTCAGGTGACCGTCGCGGGACGTTTCGCGTCGATGAGCGAGTACAGGTTCTTGGGATCGCTCGGCTCCGCGACGAGTTCGATGTCTTCGTAGTAGTCGGTGCCCTCGATTCGGCTGGCGAGAAATCGCAGGGCGGTGAAGTCTTCGATCGCGAAGCCGACCGAGTCGAAGATCGTGAGTTCGTCGTCACGTGAACGGCCGGGTTCGTTCCCGGCGATGACCTGCCACAGCTCGGTAATTGGCCAGTCGTGTGGCAATGACTGGATTTCGCCTTCGACGAACGTCTGCTCGGGATACTCAACGAACACGGTCCCGCGTTTCACCAGCTCGATGTCGAGTTCGGTCTTGCCAGGCGAATCGCCTCCGATCGCGTTGATGTGCAGACCACGTACACCACCGAGCCGCAGCGCGCCCGTGACCATGTCATCGGTGAGGATCGTTGCGTTGCGCTTGTCGGCGGTGCAGGTCGTGATGACGTGCGCGCCGGTGATCGCGTCGTCGGTGTTGGCACACAGCGTCACGTCGAAGCCGAGGGCAGTGGCGTTGCGTTCGAACTTCGCCATCGCGTCGGGATCGACGTCGAACACGCGCAAGGTTTCGATGCCGAGATTGGCGCGGAAGGCCAGCGCCTGAAACTCGGACTGCGCACCCGAGCCGATCAGCGCCATCGTGGACGCGTTCGAAGGAGCGAGCACCTTGGCCGCCATCGCGGACGTTGCAGCTGTTCGCAATGCCGTGAGCAGCGTCATCTCGGAGAGCATCACCGGATAGCCGGAGTCGACATCGGCGAGCGCACCGAACGCCGTGACCGTTTGCAGCCCCCGAGTCGCGTTGATCGGGTGCCCGTTGACGAACTTGAAACCGTACGTTTCGCCGTCGCTCGTCGGCATCAACTCGATCACGCC
>CALICC010000326.1 GCA_938049325.1 uncultured Ilumatobacter sp.
GATCTGGCTCGGACTCACCACCCCGACGTTGGCGGTGACCCGGCGCAGATGCAGGCGGTCAATGCGGCAGCTGCCGAGGCGCTACGGCGCATCGCCGCGCGTGATGCGCCACGCGCAGCCAACGAGCACCAAGGCGTGGCCTCGGACTCGCCCACGCCACAAACGGACTGGGCCGGTGCAACCCGTGACGTTCCGTCGTTCACGGTGGAGGCACTTCCCGTCGAGACGTTCGAAGCGTTGCTCCTCGCTACCAAGGAACTCGGTGAAGTCGAAGACGACGATCCTCCGTACGAGCTCAGAGTGCTGCTGGCTGATCCGCTCGCGTGCTGGTGCCAACTCGACGTGGTGCCGGATGCCGGCGCCTCCACGGTGAGTATCAGCATCGCCACGGTGGAAGGTGCGCCGCTCCCGCCTCTCGTCGAGGTGCGCAACGCCTGGATCGCCGTGCTGAACGGGCTCGACTGGTCGACGTTGTAGCGCGCTCAGGTCCCGGTCGCGCTGTTCATGACCACGAACTGGGCCTGCTGGCCCTCCGCACGGTGATTGTCGATGTCGCAGATGACGCTGTAGTTCCCCGACTCTTCGAATGTGACCGTGACCGCACGCCGCTCGCCGGGCGGAATTCGCTCGGTCATGCCGAGGCGACGGTTCGCGTCGGTGAGCACCTCCATCTGATGATCGAGGTTGCCTGCGTTGGTCACCTCGAATCGGATGGTGTCGCCCGCCTCGATCACGATCGCTTCGTCGGCGCTGAACGTGAACTCGCGAGCCTCGATGGCGACACTTCGCGGCTCGCCGCCGGCGGGGTCGTCCGACCCGCACCCGACGAGGATCGCGAGGAAGGCGGAAACGCCCAACAGGCTGCGCATGGTTCTGGTGGCTCGCGTCATGCGTTCATTGTGGCCGGAGGCGTCACGCCGGACGGGGTGCGGCTGCTTTGGTGAGTCGGTCGCGAATCGCGTGCCCAAGGCCAACCGCTTCAGGGAGGACGGCGATCAGGGTGGTGACGCCGTCTGCGTCGGCGCGACGGAGTTCGCCGTAGAGCTCGCGCGCGTAGCGAGCCACGTCGTGCGTGAGGTCGAGCGTGCGCGCTCCGGGCGTTCCGGCCTTGAGTGCCAGCGCATCGTCGTGTGAGTCGACCAGGCGGACCTGGCACGCCGGCGCATAGTGGGAGGGGAGCATGCCGCTTGCGCGTGCGGGGCCGTGGGCGTCGGCCAGTTCGGTTCCGAGGAGCGCGCTGATCTCAGCGCTGCTGACGCCGCCGACACGAAGGATCTGGAGTGGCTCGACGGTCGTGTCGACGATGGTGCTCTCCACGCCGACGGGGCATGGCCCGCCGTCGAGGACGACATCGCGTTCGTCGTCGAGGAACTCGCCGAGATCGTCGAGCACGTGCTGTGCCGTTGTCGGGCTCACCCGACCGAATCGATTCGCCGACGGCGCGGCAACCGGGACACCGGCGAGTCGAATCATCTCGCGCGCCATGGGATGCGCCGGCACTCGCAGTCCGACCGAATCACGTCCACCAGCGACCGACGCAGGGAATCGGTCAGATCGCGGGACGATCAACGTGAGCGGGCCCGGCCAGACGAGTTGTGCGAGTCGACGCGCCAGATCCGACGCCGCTGGAGCCCAGCGATCGAGGTCCTCAGGGTCGGCCAAGTGGACGATCAGGGGGTGGTCGGTGGGGCGATCCTTGAGCGCGAATACTCGGTTGATCGCGTCGGGGTTGGTCGCATCGGCGGCCAATCCGTACACCGTCTCGGTCGGCATTGCGACCGCACCACCCGCCCGAATGGCCGCTGCTGCGCGTTCGACCTCGCCGCGGATGAGGCGAACCGTCACTGAGCGCCGACGAACTCGAGGGTGGCGTCGAAGAACCCGAACGATTCGGTCGTGGCGAAATGGTCGGTCTTCGGGAGTGTGATGCACCGGCCGTCGGGAAACGCTGCGGCCAGCTCATCGCCGGGGTGGACGAAGTCGTCGGCGCCGACGACAACCAGCACCGGACAGGTGACACCGGCCATGCCTTCAGCGTCGATCTCGGGACCTGCCGGACGTTGCATGACCGCCAGAAGCGCGCGCATGTCGTTGCCTGGTTGTTGCGCGTACTGGGCGAACAGGCGCGCCGACTGGGGAAGGGTCGACGGGTCGGCGCCATCGATGAGCGCTTGCAATCCATCGGCGATCATCGTCGCGCCCGAATGGTCGCGCTCGAAGACATTGCTACCGATCCCGGCGAGCACGAGTCGGTCGAAGCGGTGCGGTTCGCGGATCGCGAGACGCAGCAGGGTGAGTGCGCCGAGCGAGAAGCCGATGGCGGACACCGGCTCATCGGGGAGGTGCTCCACCACGCGCGAGGTGAGGTCGGCATACGCCGCCGGGTCGTGAGGCTTGGGTGCGGTGCCGTGGCCGAGCAGATCGATCCCGATGACCTGTTTCCCGCCGTCTTCCAAGAGCGCCGAGAAGCCGTTCTGCTCCCACGTGGTGGCGAACGAACCGCCCCAACCGTGCACCAGAGCAACCGATGTTGCTGATTCGATCATGTGGTCTTCCTTCGTGGATCTGACGCCTGCGGCGCGCTGTTCTACAGATGTGAGCGTAGGACGCAATAACATCGGCGCCCCATGCGCCTGCTGCACCCGAACCCCGGTCACGATCTCACATACAACGACGTGTTCATGGTGCCGAGCCTGTCCGACGTCGCGTCGCGGATGAACGTCGACCTCACCACACCTGACGGCATCGGCACCACGATTCCACTCGTTGTTGCCAACATGACAGCGGTCGCTGGCCGGCGGATGGCCGAGACAATCGCTCGGCGAGGTGGCGTGGCCATCCTGCCCCAAGACATCCCGATCGATGTCGTCGGCGGGGTGATCGAGAGCGTCAAACGTTGCCACCCCGTGTTCGACACGCCGATCACTTTGGGGCCCGAGGCGACGATCGGCGACGCGCTCTCGTTGATCAACAAACGGTCCCACGGCGCCGTGGTGATCGTGGAAGACGGTGTGCCGATCGGAGTGTTCGTCGGCAAGGACGCTGACGGCTTCGACCGGTTCACACAGCTCCGCAACGTCATGTCGTCGACGGTTCACATCCTGCCCGAAGACATCGACGCCGAGGCGGCGCACACTCAGCTCGGCGACCAGCGGCTCCACGTCGCACCGGTGGTCGGTTCCGACGAACGCCTGCTCGGTGTGTTGACGCGCAAAGGTGCCTTGCGATCGACGATCTACACGCCCGCCGTCGACGCCGAAGGCCGTTTGCTCGTCGGAGTGGCGGTCGGGATCAATGGTGATCCGGCGGAGCGAGCGTCGCGGCTCGCAGCCATGGGCGCCGACGTGCTCGTCATCGACACGGCGCACGGACATCAGACGCGCACGCTGCGAGCGGTCGAGGCGGTGCGCGCTGCAGTTCCGGCGGCGAAGATCGTGGCGGGCAACGTCGTCACCGTCGACGGAACCCGCGAGCTGATCGAGGCAGGAGCCGACGTGGTGAAGGTGGGTGTCGGCCCGGGCGCCATGTGCACCACGCGCATGATGACCGGAGTCGGGCGTCCGCAGTTCTCGGCTGTGGTGGAGTGTGCGGCCGAGGCGAAGCGTGTCGGAGGGTTCATCTGGGCTGACGGTGGCGTGAAGTTTCCGCGTGACGTTGCGCTTGCGCTGGCTGGGGGAGCGGCCAACGTGATGCTCGGCTCGTGGCTGGCAGGCACCCACGAGTCGGCAGCCGATGTGCGGATCGACACCGACGGGCGTCTGTACAAGGAGAGCTTCGGCATGGCGTCGAACCGCGCCGTGAAGAATCGGACGAGGACCGAGTCCGAATTCGATCGAGCTCGCAAAGAACTGTTCGAGGAAGGCATCAGCACGTCGCGGATGTACCTCGACCCCGACCGGCCCGGCGTCGAAGACATCATTGATCAGATCGTGGCCGGGCTGCGATCGTCGTGCACCTACTCGGGAGCCGACTCGATCGACGAGTTCCAGGCCCGAGCGGTCGTTGGAGTGCAAGGAGCCTCGGGGTACGACGAGGGTCGTCCGCACGGAGTGTCGTGGTGACGGTGATCGCGATCGACGGACCGGCAGGAGCCGGCAAGTCGACGGTTGGTCGCGCTGTAGCGTCCGAGCTCGGCGTCGGCTATCTCGACACGGGCGCGATGTACCGGGCGGTGACCTACGCGGTGCTCCGTCGTGGCGTGGATCCAGCCGATCTCGACGAGGCCGAGCGTGTCGGAGATATCGCCCGGTCCGCGCAAATCTTGGTCGATGACGTCGACGGAGCCACCCACGTCGAAGTTGACGGTGTGGACGTGACCACCGAAATTCGGGGCCGCGGCGTCACCGGATTGGTGAGCGCGGTCGCGGCGAACTCGGCGGTGCGCCACGAACTCGTCGCACGTCAGCGCGCGTGGGTCAGCGACCGAGGTGGTGCCGTGGTCGAAGGTCGAGACATTGGATCCGTGGTATTCCCCGATGCCGACCTGAAGCTCTACGTCACCGCCTCCGCCCGGGTGCGCGCCGAACGACGCGTTGCCGAGATCGGCGGCGACATCGACGAGGTCGAAGCATCGATCATCGAACGCGATCGCAAGGATTCATCGCGTGCCGACAGCCCGCTCGTCGAAGCGTCAGGCGCGACCGTCGTCGACACCTCGGGTTTGACCATCGATGAGGTGGTCGAGCAAATTCTTGATCTGCTGTCATGAATCGCGTCGTCACCAAGCCCGGGCGAGACACTCGCTGGAACCGCTTCCTGTACGGGTTCTTTCGCCAGCTCATCGCAAATCCGCTCCGGCTGTATACGCGCGGAACGGTTGACGGGAAGCATCATCTACCCGATGGGGCTTTTGTGCTCGCCCCGGTTCACCGCAGCTATATCGACACGCCGATCTCCACGTGGGTGCAGGTTCGTCGTATGCGCTATCTCGGCAAGGACTCGATGTGGAAGTACGAGCGACTCGGCAAGCTCTTCACCGCAATGGGTGCGATTCCCGTGCACCGCGGCAGTATCGATCGCGAGGCGATGAAGCGATGCATCGACGTGCTGTCGACCGGCCAGCCGCTCGTCTTGTTCCCCGAAGGTGAACGAAAGGACGGGCTGACGGTTCACCCGCTCCTCGACGGTGCGGCGTTCCTTGCGGCCAAGGCGGACGTGCCTTTGGTGCCCATGGCTATTGCCGGCTCCGATCGCGTGATGCCACGCGGTGCGAAATTCGTCTACCCCCGCAAGGTGCACATCATCGTCGGCGAGCCGTTCAAGGTCGAGACCAACGACAAGGGCCGAGCGACGCGTGAGCACCTGAGTGAGGCAACGCAACGTCTCCACGCGGACATTCAGCGGCTCTACGACCAGGCGCTCGCGCACATCGGCTGATCTCCTGTTGCCCGACGCGGTTCAGGAGGCGAAGAAGGCGGTCAGGGCCGAGGCGAGGTGACCCGGGTCGTCGACGCCGCACAGTTCCCTGGCCGAGTGCATCGAGAGCTGCGGCACCCCGACGTCGACCGTCTCGATACCAAGCCGTGTCGCGGTGATCGGGCCGATGGTCGATCCGCACGGCATGTTGTTCCTGGACACGAAGACCTGCCAGGGGACGCCGGCCTGCTCGCATGCGGCTTCGAACATCGCGGCGGTGGATGCCGATGTGGCGTAGCGCTGGTTGGCATTGACCTTGATCGCCGGTCCGGCGTTCACGAGTGGGCGGTGGCCGGGCTCGTGCCGCTCGACGTAGTTCGGGTGAACGGCGTGCGCGTTGTCGGCCGACACGCATGCCGACGATGCGAGTGCTCGATGCAGATCATCGCCAGAGCCGCCGCGCCCGGTGACGAGGCGGTGCAAGATTGCCTCGAGGAACGGACCGCTCGCCCCGGTGTTGCTCGCCGAGCCAACCTCTTCGTGGTCGTTGAGCACGATCACGCTGATGTGATCGCCTCGATCTGACTTCGTGGATTCTGCTGCGAGTGCGACAGTGGCCGCCCAACACGACAGCTGGTTGTCGAGTCGGGCCGACGCGAGCAGTGACGAGTCGGCACCGATGACCGCTGCGCCCTGCGTGTCATACAGGCACAGATCCCACCAGGTGGGCGCAGCGTCGAGGCCAGCGTGAGCTCCCAACCATTGGGCGAATTCACCCGGTTGAGCTTGGCCGACGCCCCACACCGGCGTCAGGTGCTGCTGGCGGTCGAGTTTGAGGCCGTCTTCGTTCACGCCACGATCGAGGTGCACCGCGAGCTGTGAGACGCGCGCGATCGGCTCACGGGCGTCAACGAGATGCGAGTCGCCGTCGGCTCCGATCACCCGGCCGGCGACGCTGAGATCGCGATCGAGCCACGTGTTGTTGAGGATGCCGCCGTAGACCTCGACTCCGAGCTGTTTCCATCCGACCGTCGATTGATCCGGCCGCGGTTTGACCCGCAGGCCGGGCGAGTCGGTGTGCGCTCCGGCGATTCGGAACCCACTCGAGCTGGATGCCGAGTCGGGGATCGACCACGCGATCACCGCGCCCGACCGGACGACGGTGCCGCGCCGTGGGATCTCGCTCCAGGCATCCGACTCGTCGAGCTGTTCGAACCCGGAGAGCCGGGCCAGTGTGGACTCGACCGCGTGCCACGGCGAAGGCGAAGCGTCGAGGTAGGCAATGAGATCGGAGACGTCGGCCATGTTCAGCCTTTCTGGAACAGACCCATGGGGAGCCCGCTGCCGCGAAGGTGGCTCGTTTCGTTGATCGTGACGATCGATCGTTCACCGCTCGCGGCCGCTGCCACGCGATGGATCGACGTGTAGTTGGGGTAGAAGAAGCCGCGAATGTCGCCATCGAGACCCAAGATCGAGGTGAGGTACGCGTTGATGACGCCACCGTGGCAGACGACCGCAACACGTTGTCCCCGATGAGTTTCGATGATCCGCTCGATTCCACCGATCGTCCGCTCGTTGAACGTGGCGAGGTCCTCGCCAGCGTCCCAGGTTCCGTCGACCATCGCCTGCCAGCGCGGATCGTTCGCAGCCTTGAGTTCCTCGACGGGCACGTACTCGGAGCTGTCCTTGTCGAACTCGGCCACGTCGGGCTCGATGAGCAATTCGAGATCCCGGTCGGCGACCACGGGGTGGGCCGTTTCTTGCGCCCGACGCAGAGAACTCGCGTAGATCGCATCAAGGTGCTCGGACGCGAGGTACCTTCCGAGATGTGCGGCCTGCTCGTGTCCCTCCGGGGAGAGTTCTGGGTCCGCTACACCATCCGCCAATTCTCGACGAATCGGAAGCGCATGTCTGATCAACAAAAGTTCCATTGCCCGATAGACAACCAGACATGACCCGTCGAACAAAGATCGTAGCGACGATCGGCCCAGCGTCGGAGTCGCCGGAGGTGCTGCGTGACCTCGTTCGCGAGGGCCTCGATGTTGTGCGCCTCAACCTCAGTCACGGTGCCGTCGACGAGCATCTCGCCAAGCTGAAGGTCGTCCGCGAGGCGGCCGACGACGTCGGTCGTCCCGTCGCCGTGCTCGCCGACCTGCCGGGCCCGAAAATCCGTTCCGGTCGGTTTCCCGACGGCGGCGTTGCCTTGGTCGCAGGGAGTCAGCTGAAGCTGTTGCCAGGCGACGGCCCGAGCGATGCGGGGGCCATCCATGTGCAGTACGAGACGCTGCTCGAGGACCTGACGCCCGGCGCAAAGGTGCAACTCGGCGACGGTGCGATCTCGATGACCGTGCTCGACGTGAACGAGACCGAAGCGATCGCTCAGATCGAAACGGGTGGACGTACGAACGGCCAGCCCGGAGTTCACCTGTCGTCGGAGACGCTGCGTCTGACCACGCCGACCCCAGAAGACCTCGTGCTCGCCGAAACCATGGCACAAGCCGGCGTCGAGTTCATCGCCGTGTCGTTCGTTCGTGACGCAGCCGACGTCGACCGGGTCCGAGACGTGGTGGGTGACCGCGCGAAACTCGTGTCGAAGATCGAAACGCGCGCAGCGTTGAACGACCTCACTGCGATCGTGGCGACGTCCGATGCGGTCATGGTCGCTCGCGGCGACCTCGGAATCGATTGCCCGATCGAGGACGTTCCGCACCTGCAGAAGCGGATCATTCGTCACTGTGTCGAGCACGGCAAGCCCGTGATCACAGCGACGCAGATGCTCGAATCGATGATCGCGGCGCCGTCGCCGACTCGCGCTGAGGTCAGTGACGTGGCAAACGCCGTGTTCGACGGCACCGATGCCGTCATGTTGTCGGGCGAAACAGCTATTGGCCGCGACCCGGTCGGCGTCGTCCGGACCATGTCGTCGATCGCTGAGCGAGCGGAAGCCGAGGCGAGCTACGGGCAGTGGGCCGAGCGTCTTGGCCGGATGCAACGCGCGCAGAACGACAAAGTCGACGCGGGCACGCGCATCACGCGGGCCATGTCGCACGCGGCACACGAAGCAGCGGTCGACGCGCAGGTGTCGGCGATCCTCTGCTGCACGCGCAGCGGTCGCACCGCGCGAGCCATGGCTCGTTTCCGTCCGGCGGCAACGATGATCGGGCTCTCGCCCGACCCGAAGATGGTGCGCACCATGGCGCTGAGTTGGGGTGTCGAGCCGGTGCAGGTCGAGACCTACGAATCGACCGACGAAATGGTGTGGTTCGCAGTTGAAACGGCGCTCAAGCAAGGCGCCTGTGATCACGGAGACACCGTGTTGGTCTTGGCCGGCGCGCCGAGCGGCAGCCGGGGGCCTGGTCGCTCGATCGCCGCGACCGACGTGCTCAGGCTCGTGCGCGTCGACTGATCACGAACGCGGTGGTGGCAACGGCAGCGGCAACCAGCGACAACCCGAGCGTGCCGCGTACTCCGTGCGCATCGAACAGCCAGCCGCTGGCGATCGTCCCCGAGCCGCGGGCGACGGTCCCGACGGCGCTCGCGAGTGCGATCGTGGTGCCCCGGGCGAGCGGTGTCGCTTCGGTGACGAGCGAGAGCGAGGTCACGAATGCGAACTCGAACCCGCCGAGGAAGACCAACAAACCGAGGACCCCGACGAGGAGCGAGCTACCGGCGATCGCCATGATTCCGCCCCCACCGAGCATCAGGGCGGTGCCGGTCATGGTGCTTCGGAACTTGCCGAGTCGGTCGGCGAGTCCGGCCGACGATGTCGACGCCACGAGCTCGATCGCTCCGAAACCCATGGCGACGGCGCCCAGCCCGGCTGTCTTCACCTCGAACGCAGTGTCGAGCCAGCTTCCGGAGATCGCGTAGACCGAGAGCCCCGCCATGGCGAGCGCTGCCGAACCGATGATCACGCCCCATGCCCGCAACCCGAGCGCACGAATCGAGGCCGGCTCCGACGTCGCCGGCGCGCTGACTTGCTCGGTCGGACTTGCCGCTGATGGGGCAGGAGCGCGGAGGATCATGACGGCGCTGAGGGCCGAGGCGACCGCCAAGAACCCGAACGGCCCGCGCCAACCGAACTCGCTGATCAAGACAGCGATGAGTGGCGCGCCGATCAAGAGTGCGAGCGCCCACGAGGTTTCGAACAGGCCGATCGCCCGCGCCCGAATGACGTAGGGCACCGAGTGACTGATCTCGGCGTGTCCAGCCACGGTGCAGTTGGAGACACCGATCACGACGAGAACGAACCCGACCCCGAACGTGAACGTCGTCCCGATCAACGACACGAGCGACGCGACGGCGATGGCCGTCAAGCCGAAGGTCATCACCGCACGGGCTCGGCCGCGGTTGAGGAAACGCCCGGCAGCGACCGTGGAGAGCCCGGCCATCTCGCCTGCGCCGATGATGGTCGTCATCTGACGCGTCGACGTGCCGAAGGCGTCCTCGAGTTCGGGAAGAAACGGCGGCACCCACCGCAACGCGGTGTTTGCGACCGATTTTGCGGCTGTGAGCCGAACGAGACTCACTCGGTGTCGTCGTTGCGTGGATCCTTGACCGTGATCGTCGTTCCGAAGAACTTGCACTCGGTCTCGATATCGGCGACGTTCTGGTCAGGGTTCGCGCGCGCTTCTTCGAAGTCGGTCTTGACGTCATTGGCGCAGTGCTGCAACGCGTCTCGCTGCGACCAGACGCCAAAGGCAAGCAGCGCGAGCAACACCGCCACGGCCAGCTTCTGGATGATCGTCTTCATGATCCAGGCGGATGCGACCGACGCCACCAGGAACGCGGCGGTCCCGCCGATGGCGAGATTCTTTGCGGTGTCGAGAGAGATTGCGAGCACGGCGCCATGGTAGGCGCAGCGATACCCTCTCCACGGTGAGCGACCTTCCGATTCAATTCTCGAGTGGTATCCCGACAACGGTGCTTCCCGCTCCGGACCCGGCTGACGCCGAACGATTGGCCGCAGCGCTGGAACTCGACGGCGAAGCACGGCGAACCGCCGTTGCGGCATGCGTTGCCGCGTCGCCACGATTTCTGGCGGGGTGGGCCGAACTCGGTGACCTCGGTCGTGACACGATCGAGCGGTACGCGGCCTACCGAGTGGGCTATCACCGTGGCCTCGACACGTTGCGTGCAAATGGATGGCGCGGATCGGGCTACGTGCGGTGGGCCGAACAGACGAACCACGGCTTCTTGCGATCGCTGCGTGGTCTGGGTGCCATGGCGGCTGAGATCGGCGAAGACGACGAGGCCGAACGGTGTGTGCAGTTCTTGTTGCAGCTCGACCCGTCCGGTATCCCTGCAACGTCCTGACCGAGCGCCGATCAATGCGCATCGGCGGCGTCGTCCTGGCTGGCGGCAAGAGCGCGCGCATGGGGCACACCAAGGCGCTGATCGAGATCGACGGTCGAGCGATGGCCGATCGCGTGCTCGATGCACTTCGTGAGGTCGGTGCCGAACCGCTGTTGATCGTCGGCGGTGATTCAGGCGAGCTCGACGCTTTGACTGCGCCGGTGATCCCCGACATCGAACCGGGGGAGGGACCGGTCGGTGGGGTCCTGTCGGCGCTCGTGCACGCTGAACACTGGTCGGACATCGACGCGATCTTCGTTCTGGCATGTGACCTTCCATGGCTGACAGCCACCACGCTGTCGCTGGTGCTCGACGCGGTCTCCGATCGTCCGGATGCCGATGTGTGGGTGGGCCGTGCCAGTCGCCTCGAGCCGATGTGTGCCTGTTGGTCGACATCACCGGGCACGCTGGAACGGGTGCGTACGGCGTACGCGGGCGGGGAGCGGGCGATGCATCGTCTCATCGAACAGCTCCACAGCGCCTAGGTCGACCTCACGTCTGCAGACGCTGATCTTCGCAACGTCAACCGGCCGGACGACCTGCCACAGAGCTAGGGTCCAAGCCGATGCCAATCGAAGAAATCTCCGTTGCCGACCTGCATGCGCTCGGCCCCGACATCACGCTGATCGACGTTCGAGAAGACGACGAGTGGGCCGATGGCCACGTCGGCCACGCCCGACACGTCGTGCTCGGCACCGTCCCCGACAACCTTGACGCGTTCAGCGGGTCACCCACCTACGTGATGTGCAAAGCCGGCGGTCGAAGCATGAGAGCGTGCGAGTTCGCCGCAGAGCAGGGTCACGACGTCGTGAACGTCGCGGGCGGCATGCTCGCATGGATCGATGCGGGCTACGAGATCACCACATGACGCGAGAGGCCCCGCCACATATCGACTTCGGTTGGATCGACGATCAAGAAGGCCTCGACGAACTCGTCGACGAACTCGTCGGGATGGATCGTTACTCACTCGACACCGAGTTTCATCGGGAACGCACCTATTTCCCGAAGCTTGCGTTGATCCAGATCGCGTGGTGGCCTGAAGGCACGATCGAGAAGCAGGAACTGGTGCTGATCGACCCGCTCGACATCGATGTCTCGGTGCTCGGCCGGCTGTTCGAGACCGATGCGCTGTGTGTGATCCACGCGGCGCAACAGGACCTCGATGTGCTGATGCACTCGGTGGGATCGGTGCCCAAGCGCATGTTCGACACACAGATCGCTGGCGGTTTCGTCGGCTACGGCACGCCGTCGTTGGTGTCGCTCCTGCAAGGTGAGGTCGGTATCACTCCAGCGAAGGGTGACCGTCTGACCGATTGGCTTCGGCGTCCGCTCACCGACAATCAGTGTCAGTACGCCGCCGCCGACGTCGAATACCTCCTCGACGTTCATGACCGCCTCGTTGCCAAGCTCACCGAGTTGGGCCGTGTCGAATGGGCAGAAACGGCGTGTGAAGAACTCCGGACCCGACCGGTCAGCGGTTCGGTCCCCGCCGACGCCTGGCTCAAGCTCAAGGATGCACGGTCGCTGCGACCGAGCTCCCGTGCGGTTGCTCAGGCGGTTGCTGCGTGGCGTGAAGAACGGGCGATGCGCGTCGACATTCCGGTCCGGCAGGTGCTTCCCGACCTCGCCATCCTCGGTGTGAGCCAGCGGGCACCCGCCACCGTCAAGGAGCTGCGCCAGGCCCGAGGTGTCGATGAACGTCACTCGAAGGGCTCCATCGCCGACGAAATCCTCGAGGCGGTGAAGCGTGGCAAAGACGCCGAGGCGCCTGAAGCGCCGCGCTCATCTGATGATCTCGACCGAAGTCTGCGTCCGGCGATCACCTTGATCTCGGCCTGGGTGTCGCAGATGGCGCGCGACGAAAAGATCGACACGACGTTGCTCGCCACTCGTGCCGACATCGTGAGCCTGCTGAGCGACGACGAGGATGCTCGGTTGGCGACCGGATGGCGGGCTGAATTGCTCGGACAGGGTATTCGCGACCTGGTCTCGGGCAAGGCCGGGCTGACGTTTGACCCGCAGGGTCGGCTGGCCCTCAAGCCCGTCTGAGGCCCGTCGGGACTGCGAAGTGCCGAGAAATCGGCGCTTTTCTGCGGCCGACGCTGGGCATCGTGACACACGACCCCCACAAAACCCCTGCTTCTGCCGCTAGGATTGTCCGCCAATGCCAACCGTTTAATGAGGGAGCCCTGTCGTGAAGAAGGGTCGTCATCGCCGTTTCGAAGAGGCGAGAAAACTGAAGCAGTCGGGGCCTGGAGCCTTCGATCTCGGCCTTGGAGAGCGTCCGCTCGACAGCGCCGACACCGACGATTCCTCATCTGACGACGACGAATACGCGGCGCTGGCGGAGAAGTACGGCGTCACCTTCGACGACGAAGAGCCTGACGACGACTGAGCGTCGGGAACTGGCGACGAGTCGTCAGTTGGTCCGCACCGCAGGGTGAGGGACCGGGACCGACACGGGTCGGGCCAGCACGGCGGTCATCAACTCGTAGATCTGCTCTCCGATGAGCTCGACGATGTCGTCGCGCGCACTCAGGTAGAGCGGTTCGGCTCCGACGAACGCGTCGGGCTCCTCCGTGCACCACCAACCGAAGTCTTCGCCGCCCGCTCCCCAATCTCGCCGCTTCCACTCGCGAAGCCGCGAGGTCACGTGGCCACTCTCGTCTTCTGAGTGTTCGAGGCGCAAGGGAACTTGCCAGCACACCTGCGGTTTCCAATCGAGTGGTCGCTCGCCGACCTCGACCGCTGCGATGTGCAGCGAACAGCCGACGCCTCCCTCGAATCCTGGCCGGTTGAGGAAGATGCACGCGTCGTCGACGAGGCGACTGGTGATGGTCGGAGCGCCCTCCTCATCGGGCTCACCCTGCTCGGTCCACCCGTTCGTCATTGCCTCGGCGTGGAACTGCATGTGCTGTGGGCCGAGGCGGGGGACGTACTGCTCAACGTTGCGTAGGTCATCGGCGTCGAAGAAGTGGGCGCCGAAACTGCAGCACCCCTGCTCGAGTTCCGGTGCCGGAGTGTCGAGAATTCCCTTGCAGCCGCACCCGTAGATGCACGTGTAGTTCGAGCGCAGGAACGTCGCATCGAACAGCCAGGTCCGGTGCTCGTCCGGGTCCTCGAAACTGATCCATTCGTGCAGGTCTTCGTGGGCGCTCACGCTGGGAAGCTACCGGCTGCGGTCGTGGCGACGACGGCCTGAGTTACCTCCTACCCGAGCACGCTCCCGCGTCGGTAGCATCTGGCCGGTATGGCTAACGACGCGTCGATGACGGCCGATCAAGTGCGGGATTCTTTCACCGGATTCTTTGCTGCAAAAGACCACAACGTCGTGCCCTCGGCGAGCCTGATTCCGCATGATCCGACCGTGATGTTCAACGTGGCTGGCATGGTCCCGTTCAAGTCGTACTTCGTCGGCGACGAACAGGCGCCGTACAAGCGGGCGACGGCGTCACAGAAGTGCGCACGCGCCGGCGGTAAGCACAACGACCTCGACGACGTCGGCCGCACGAAGCGGCACCTCGTGTTCTTCGAGATGCTCGGCAACTTCAGCTTCGGTGACTACTTCAAGGCCGACGCCATCCCGTGGGCATGGGAGCTGATGACCGGGAGTCGCAGCGACGGCAAGTGGGGCTTCGACGGCGATCAGCTCTGGATCACCGTGCACGAGTCTGATGACGAGGCCGAGGCGATCTGGCACGAGCAGGTCGGCGTGCCGATGGAACGCATCCAGCGGCTCGGCGACAAGGACAACTATTGGCAGATGGGCGATACCGGTCCGTGCGGGCCGTGTAGCGAGATTCACATCGACCGTGGGGCCGCCTTCGGTCCCGACGGTGGGCCACTTCACGACCCGGCTGGCGACCGGTTCATGGAGGTCTGGAACCTCGTGTTCATGCAGTTCAACCAAGCGTCTGACGGCTCGCGTACGCCGCTGCCGAAGCCGTCGATCGACACCGGTGCAGGCCTCGAGCGCGTGCTCACGCTGATGCAGGGCGTCGACTCGGTGTGGGAAACCGACCTCATGCAGCCGCTGATCGACTCGGCGCAGTCATTGACCGGCAAGACCTACAAGGTCGGTGACTACGACGACCGCGACAGCTTCGGACTGCGCGTTCTCGCCGAGCATGCTCGGTCCGGGGCGATGCTGGTCAACGACGGAGTCTTCCCGTCGAACGAAGCGCGCGGCTACGTGTTGCGCCGCATCATCCGACGGGCGGTGCGCTTTGCCTACATGCTCGGCACCGACAAGCTCGTCATGCCGACGTTGACCGAGACGGCGATCTCGGTCATGGGCAATGCGTATCCCGATCTGCTCAAGAACCAGGACTTCATCACCAACGTGATCACCCGTGAGGAAGAGAGCTTTCGGCACACGCTGAAGAACGGCCTCTCCATCCTCGACACAGCGCTCGAAGAGGATTCATCGAGCGTCCCCGGATCGACGGCGTTCTTGCTCCACGACACCTACGGATTCCCCGTCGAACTCACCCAGGAGATTGCCCAAGAGCGCGAAGTCGACGTCGACCTCGACGGTTTCAACTCCGAGATGGGTGCTCAGCGCGAACGAGCCAAGGCCGCGGCAAAGGGCGCAGTCGACGACGCCACGCTCGACCAATACCGCACGGTGGCGGATCAGTTCGGGACCACCGAATTCGTCGGATACACCGACGACGTCGCCGAGGCGCACGTCGTCGCCGTGCTCGAAGGCGACGACGGGCAGGTCGAGATCTTCCTCGACCGCTCTCCGTTCTACGCGGAGTCGGGCGGACAGATCGGTGACACCGGGTCGATCGTCACCGAAACCGGTACAGCCGAAGTGCTCGACACCACTTTCGCGATTCCAAACCTGCGTCGTCACACGGCGCGGGTCACTGACGGCGAGATCACCGTCGGCCAGGCAGCAACTGCATCGATCGACACCGATCGGCGCGAGAAGATCCGGCGCAACCACACCGGCACGCACCTGCTTCACCATGCGCTGCGCGTCGTCCTCGGTGATCACGTCAAACAAGCCGGTTCGTACGTCGGCCCTGATCGACTGCGGTTCGACTTCTCGCACTACGAAGCCGTCACCGCCGAGCAGATCGCCGAGATCGAAGCGATCGCCAATGCCGAGACGTTG
>CALICC010000327.1 GCA_938049325.1 uncultured Ilumatobacter sp.
GCGGGTTCCCGATGTTCCAGTCGTCTCGGCTGCCCACCGCACCGCGGCGCGCGAGCGAGACACCGATGTCGGCCGAGCGCGCCTCAGCACCGGCCTCATCGCGCGACAACGCTCCCGTCAGCGCTTGGGTTCCGGTCTGGCCGCCGACGAGTGCCGAGCTGTACTGCAGCGACGTGTAGGGCGTGATGACCGAGTACACCTCGCCGACTTGCTCGATCTCTTCGCCGAGGCGTTGCAGCTCGGCGAGGTTGTTGCCTTCGAACAGGTCGGTGATGTCGCTGTCGCCTTCGGTGGTGAACAACAAGATGATCGTCTCACCGCCGAAGTCGTCCTGGAACGCGACGTTGTCGATCGCGATCTGCGAATCGGGGTTCAGGTAGCTGTCTTGGCCGGTCGCGAACTCGATCTTCGACGCGCCGATCGCCAACACGCCGGTGATGATCAACATCACGACGAAGACGACCTTCCACTGCTTGCCGAGCTGGATGCCAGCCTGGCGCCAGAAATTCTCCACGTGATTCTCCCCGTTGTCTGCCACCCGAGCGCGGCCCCTCAAGAGACCAGTGTCACATCGATCCGGGGGGAATCCAAGACGAGCGAACCAACTTCGACCTCGGCGCGGCCGTCAACGGCTGATCACCGTCCGTTCAGGAGTCGAGCGAATGGAGTTCGTAACCGCTGGTCACGAGTTGCCCGTTCGCATCGGCGACGTCGATGGCGAACCAGGTCGCGGTCGACACGCCGTCGTCGTCGAACTCGATCGGCCCGGACACACCGTCGTAGTCAATGTCGGCGCCGGTTTCGAGCAGCGCAAGGCATTCCGCCGGTTCGGCGCATGGTTCGCCATCACGGCTGAGTCCGATGATCCGATCCCTGATCGACGCCGGCGAGGCATCGCCGCCATCGACCACCGCGAGCGCGGCCAACACGTACATGTCGTAGGAGTCCGCCGCATCGAACGGGCGCAACAGGTCAGGATTGTTCTCCCGGACGCGCGCCAAGAAGTCGGCCTGCTCTGGCCGGGCCGCGTCGTTGGACCGGCGCACAACAACGACTTGGCCCTCGCTGAGCGAACCGACGGACGCGACCATCGACTGCGACAGCACGGAGTCGAGTCCGAAGAAGACGGCATTGCGACCGTTCGGCTCGTCGGTCACGGCGTCGATGAATGCGACTGCGTTGGTCGCCGTCGCCATCACGATCGCCACCCGCGCTCCTCGCTCGGCCACCTCGCCGGCGAGCAGACGCACCTCACCGAGATCGCCCGCCGCCGGCATGAGTTCCACCGACGCCGACGACCCGTTGCGCTGGAGCAGCTGTTCGAGACGACCGCCGAGGTCGTCGTCATCGGATCCCACGACGACGATCGAGTCGAATTCGCCGAACACCACCTGGCGCACGACGGCAGTCAGATGCGTCTCGACGGAACCGGCGATGTCGAATCGAGTGCCCTGCGTCGATATGGATCCGTCGTTCACGTACCCGGATGCGGCGAACGGGACGCCTGCGTCAGCCGCGACGGCGGTCAGCTCAGCGAGGTCAGCGCCCAACACCGGTCCGAGCAAGACGTCGATGTCGGCATCGACGAGTTCGGTAAACGAATCCGTGAGCACGGCGACGTCCTCCGACAGGTCGCCGTTGCCGCTGATGATGAAGACCGAGGAGAAGTCACCGCCGGGCCCGAACGCCAACCCCTGCTGCGAGACGGCTTGCTCCGCCTTGCCCGCTCCCACGCCGATCGGCAGACTGATCTGCTGACCGAAACCGAACTCGGACAACAACAACCCGACCGAGAACTCGTCGTCGACGAGGTCGGAGCCTGGCTCCGGAGTTGTCGTGGTCGTCGGCTCGACCACGGTCGTGGTGCCGCTCGTCGATGGGGTGCTACTCGTCGGCGCAACCACGGCATCCTCCGGTGCTCCAACCTCGGTGGCGTCTTGCGGCGACGGCACCGACGAAACGGTGTCGCCCGCCCCACTCGAGCACGAAACAAACGCGACGGCACCAACGGACAGCACGGCGACCGTGCGACACCGACGCAACATCAGGTGCCGTAGCCGAAGCCCAGATCTGGAGCGGTGAGCAAAGGGCGGTAGTCGATATTGCGCTCGGCGGCCATCGCTGCGCAGGTTCCGCCTCGATCGACGATCACGCTCATGAAGACCGGTTCGGCACCGAACGCGACGATCTGCTCCGCTGCCTCCACGAGCGACGTGCCGCGCGTGGTCGTGTCTTCGGTGACCAGCACGCGATCTCCCGGGTTGAGGGCTCCGGCGATCCGTCCGGTGATACCGCCCTGTTTCGGTTCCTTGCGGACGCTGAAGCTCCGGAGGAAGCGCCCGCGCGTGGCGAGCACAGCTGCGACTCCGTAGGCCATCGGGTCGGCGCCGAGCGTCAGTCCACCGATTGCATCGATGTCGTTCAAGTCATCCCCGAACACTTCCACCAACGCGTCGGTGACCGCGATGATGCCGTCGGCACGGCACGCGGTTTGCTTCGCGTCGAGGAACCAATTGCTGGTGGCGCCGGACTTGAGCGTGAACTCACCCAGTTTCACCGAGTGTTCGAGCACGTGGTCGCGGAGATGGTCGAGGGTCGGCGAAAGCGTCGGCAGCGTCACGTGCCCCGACAGTAGCGGCGGGATCAGCTGCGTTCACGGGTGTCGCGCAGCAAGACCTCTTGCGCAACCGTGGCGATGTGAAGACCGTCGGCGTCGAAGACGTGACCGAGCGACAGGCCTCGGCTGCCCACGAAATGGAGACAGGCAAAGTCATGGAGATGCCAAGCGTCGGCGACGACCGGACGGTGGAACCAGACCGTGTGGTCGAGGCTCGCTGCGAAGAAGTGCTCTCCTGCGTCGGGTTCGCTCGACATCGGGTGAGCCCGATGCGCCGAGTCAGTCGGGAGATCGTCGGAGAGATAGGCAAGCCAACAACGATGGAGGAGCTGTGCGTCAGGATCGGTCGGATCGCCGATTGCTTCCTTCACCCGCATCCAGGCAAGCGTTCGGCCTTTGCCATCTCGACGACTGTCGGCGACACGATCCTCCGGGATCTGCGCACGCTCGAATGTGTCGGACCACGACTCGTGCTCCAACACTTCTGGTGGCGGAACATCTGGCATCACGATTGTCTGGATCTCCGCCGACTCCTCTGGGCGCTGAAACGAACTCTCCGCATTGAGAATTGCACCGATTGCCTGCCTCGCAACCACGCGTCTTGTGGCAAAACTTCGCCCATTTCTGATCCGATCGACTTCGTATCGAACCGGTTCCGATGCATCACCACGGCGTATGAAATAGGCCCGGATCGAATGCGGTTCAAATCCGTCGTCGACCGACATGGTGGCAGCCCGGAGTGCCTGTGCGACGATTTGCCCCCCGTAGAGACCACCCCACGGGTATTGCGGGCCAGTTCCGACAAAAGTATCGGCTCCATGGGCCGCCAATTCGAACATTGGTCACACGATATTGCACGAAATGATCGAGTGCCTAGAATCGATCGAATGGCAGAGAAGCGGGAAATGTCGGATGAGCACAAAGCAGCACTCGCGCGTGGCCGAGTTGAGGGAAGAGTGGTACGCGAGTACCTCGAAGGGTTGCGAGCCACCAAGCCCAAGCGCGGCCGCAAACGCACGCCTGAAACGGTGAATGCTCGCCTCGAGAAAATCGATGACGAACTCACCGATGCCAGCCCGATGGACGAGCTGTTGCTCATCCAGGAACGGCGCGACCTGCAGGCCGAGCTCGAGTCGATGGCCCAGACCATCGACATGGACGCACTCGAAGACGCCTTCGTGGGTGTGGCGAAGAGCTACAGCGACAGCAAGAAGATCTCCTACGCCAGCTGGCGTGATGTCGGTGTCGAGGCCAGCGTGCTCAAGCGCGCGAACATCAACCGCAAAGACTGACGTCAGGATCTGAGCGACACGACGGAGTAGCTCGTTCGGGGCGGACCCCCAACCGTCACGTCAGGTCGTCGACTTGAGCGAAGATCCGGTCGAGGTTCTTCAGGCTGCGCCGCAGGTCGAAGGCGTCGTCGAGCACCGAGTTGTCGACCTCGTCGTCGGCTTCGAGCAGCGTCCGGAAGTCGAGCCCTTCATCCCACGCACGCATCGCGTTGCGTTGAACGATGCGGTAGGCCTCATCGCGGGTCTTGTCACTCTGCACGAGTGAGAGCAGCACCGGCTGGCTGAACACCAGGCCGTAACTCGCGTCGAGATTCGCCTGCATCCGCTCGGGCATCACCACGAGACCTTCGAGCAGCCGACGCAGCCGACGCATCACATAGAAGGCGAGCTGACTCGAATCGGGAAGGATGACCCGTTCGACCGAAGAGTGCGAGATGTCGCGCTCGTGCCACAGTGCCACGTCCTGCATGCCGGCCGACAGGTTGCCGCGCAACACCCGCGACAGACCGGTGATGGTCTCAGCTGAGATCGGGTTGCGCTTGTGCGGCATCGCCGACGAGCCCTTCTGACCCGGCTTGAAACCCTCTTGCACCTCACGAACCTCGGTCCGCTGCAGATGACGCAACTCAACCGCCATGAGTTCACACGTTGCGCCAACCGACGCGCACGCATACAAGAACTGCATGTGGCGATCGCGTGCGACGACCTGCGTGGCCGCGATCGGCGTCAGGTCGAGTGCTGCGCCCACGAACTCTTCGACTTCCGGCGGAATATTCGAGTAGGTGCCAACCGCACCGCTCAGCTTCATGACCGAGATGGCCTCGCGCGCCTGGCTCAGGCGCGTCCGGTCACGATCGACCTGCAGCGCCCACAACGCCACCTTCGCACCGAACGTCGTCGGCTCGGCATGGATGCCGTGCGTCCGCCCGATCATCACCGTGTCGGCGTGCTCGCGTGCCATCGAGACCAGGGTTGCGAGGAGCTCGGTCGATGCCTCGATCATCAGGTCAGCGGCATCACGCATTGCCCAGCAGAGCGCCGTGTCGCCGACGTCCGACGAGGTCAGCCCGTAGTGGATCCACGATCCAGCGGGGTCGTCGATCTCGGCTTGGACGACATCGACGAATGCGGCGACGTCATGATCGGTGGTCTTTTCGCGTTCGAGGATCTTCTCGACGAAGGCCTCGTCAGCGGTCGGCGCGTTCGCCCGACAGATCGCGGCGGCCTCGTCGGGCACGACGCCGATCGCTGCATGACCTTCGGTGGCCAGCAACTCGACTTCGAGCCATCGTCCGAAGCGGGCCGGCTCGGACCAGACCGCGTCCATCTCCGGTGTGGAGTATCGCGGGATCACGATGCCCAGACCAGGTAGTCGTCGCGCTCGGCGCCGACGCCGACCACATTGACCGGCACGCCGACCTCGCGTTCGACGATCTCGATGAACGCCTTGGCCTCGGCCGGAAGCTGACCTGGTTCGCGCATCGCCGTGATGTCGGTCTTCCAACCCGGTAGCTCTTCGTAGACAGGCTCGATCTCTTCGAGCACGTCGTACTGGTCGGGGTAGTCCGTGATCGGCACACCGTTGTGGCTGTAGGCCGTACAGATCTTCACGGTGTCGAATCCATCGAGGATGTCGAGCTTGGTCAGCGACAGTTCGGTGAGGCTGTTGAGCCGTACGGCATGGCGCAGCATCACCAAGTCGAGCCAACCGCAGCGCCGGGGACGCCCGGTGACCGTGCCGAACTCGTGGCCGACTTCTGCGAGCGTCTTGCCGTCGTCGTCGAAGAGTTCGGTCACGAACGGACCGGCACCGACGCGAGTGGTGTAGGCCTTCGTGATCCCGACGACGCGGTCGATGTCTCGCGGCCCGAGCCCGGTACCGACGCTTGCCCCACCCGCCGTCGGGTTGGACGAGGTGACATACGGGTACGTGCCGTGGTCGAGGTCGAGGAACGTCGCCTGTGCACCTTCGAGTAACACGTGACCGCCTTCGGCCAGCGCGTTGTGGAGCAGGCTGATGGTGTCGGAGAGATACGGCGCCAGGCGGGCACCCATCACCGAGAACCGTTCGACGATGTCATCGACGTCGAGTTCTTCGCCGCCAGCATCACCGATCAGTTTGTTCTCGGCAGTGCACCGTTCGCGGATGAGCGTCGCGAATCGTTCGGGGTTGCGAGCGTCTCCCGCACGGATGCCGACGCGGCGCGACTTGTCGGCGTATGCCGGTCCGATCCCGCGCAGGGTGGTGCCGAGTTTGTCGTCACCGCGCATCGCTTCGGAGATCGCGTCGTGCGACTGGTGCCACGGGAAGATCAGGTGCGCACGGCTCGACACCTTCAACGAATCACACGAGGTACCGCGCGATTCGAGCATGTCGATCTCTTTGAACAACGTGGGCAGATCCACCACGACGCCGTTCGCGATCACCGGGATCACGTGGTCGTACAGCACCCCCGACGGGACGAGTTGCAAGGCATACTTCTCGCCATTGACCACCACGGTGTGGCCGGCGTTGTGCCCGCCCTGGTAGCGCACCACATAGGTGTGCTCCTTCGACAGAAGGTCGATGACTTTTGCTTTGCCCTCATCGCCCCACTGGGCTCCGACGACGACGGTGACGGGCATGCACGCTCCTGTGCGACTCGCTGGCTGGAACGTGTCGAGATCCTACTCCGCTTCCGGCGCTCCCCTGCCCTTCGATTCTGTTTGGTCGACTTTCTTGGTCGACTTTGTTGCTCGATTTCGTTGGTGTTCCACACGACGACCGCGTGAGGCGGACGCGATAGAATTTGGCGATGAACTGGCTCCGTTCCGACGAGTGCTCGATCGTCGAATTCTCCAGCCTCGTCGAGCAGGTGAGCACCCTCGCCGACTATCCGCTCGCCGACCGCATTGAACAGGGCGCCGTGGTGTACGAGTCGGCGGCCATCACTGCCGCGCCTCGTCGTGAGGCTCTGGCCGAAGTCGCCCACGCCCTGTCGGAAGGCCCGGGCATCGCCGTGTTCACCGGGGCGGTCGCTCCTGACGTCGTTGACGCAGCAAGCGCCGTCTTCCAGACGATCATCGAAGACGAACGCCGTCGCGCCACATCGGGCGGCGACCACTTCGCGCCTGCCGGCGCAAACGACCGCATCTGGAACGCACTCCAAAAGCTTGCAGCCAAAGACCCCGAGGTCTTCGCCGACTATTACGCGAACGAGATCGTCGACCTCGCTTCAGCTGCCTGGCTCGGCCCTGGCTATCAGGTCACCTCACAGGTCAACGTCGTCAACCCGGGCGGCCAGGCGCAGCAACCGCATCGCGACTATCACCTGGGGTTCATGGAGAACGAGGTCGCCGAACAGTTCCCGGCACACGTTCACCGACTCTCCCCGGTTCTCACGCTGCAAGGTGCGATCGCCCACTGCGACATGCCCCTCGAAACCGGTCCGACGATGTATCTCCCGCACTCGCACAAATACGAGGCGGGCTACGTCGCCTGGCGTCGAGACGATTTCAAGGCGTACTTCGCCGAGCACCACGTGCAAGTCGAGTTGTCGAAGGGCGACGCGGTGTTCTTCAACCCCGCGCTGTTCCATGGAGCGGGAACGAACCAGACGAACGACGTGAGGCGCATGGCCAATCTGCTGCAGGTCGGCTCAGCACTCGGCCGCACACTCGAATACGTCGACCGGCGCGAGATGGTCCGACACGTGTATCCGACGCTGCTCGAACGACGCGCCACCGGCGCCGATCGCGCCGCACTCGACCGAGTGATCGCCGCGACGGCCGAGGGGTACGCGTTTCCGTGCGACCTCGACGTCGATCAGCCGATCGACGGTCTCACGCCACCGAGCGACGCTGACCTCGTTGCGATGGCGCTCGACGAGCAGTGGACACTCGACGCGCTCCTCGCGCGTTTGCGCTGAGCAAGCGGAGCTGCGCTCAGCTCTCGGCGTTCACTGCAACGAGACGTTCGAAGCGTTCTCTGACCTGTGTGGCCAAGAGTTCGCTGCGCTCGGAGGGGGCAGCGCGCAGCGCCTCGCCCCACAGTGCTCGCCCGACCATGAACCCGGAGCATCCGGCCGCGCTCGCCGTTCGCAACTGGGCTTCGAAGTCGACGAACGTGCCACCGCCCGACAGCATCGCCCACGGCACGTCGAGCGACTCGGTCACCGACGCGCACGCGTCGGTCGAGCCCGGGAACGGGAGTTTGAGCAGGTCGGCGCCGAACGCGGCAAAGCGCTGTGCGGTTTCCACGATCAGCTCAGACCGGCGAGACGCGGACGCCAGTCCGTAGAAGAGCGGCTCCAACGCGATCGGCAAGTCGTGCTCGTGACACTCGGCGACGAGTTCGATCGCCGTTGCCTCCTGTTGTTCGGCGAGGCGGCCGTCGGGCCGGTACGGCAGCAACAGCTTCGCCGATGTGGCGCCTGCTGCCTTGGCCTGCCCCGGCGACCAGTCGTCGAGCAACGTCGTGGGCGTTGCCTCCGGGTCGTCGAGGTAGCCCTGAGCTTCGAGTGCGGCCAGGAAACCGACGCCATCGGGCAGCACACCGGCATCGAGCACCTGCGGGATCGAGTACTCGGGCTCGAGCATCACACCGGTCGCGAGATCGGCGAGCGCAGCAACGACTTCGATCTTCAGCGCGGTGATGTCGACCGCGTCGATCGATGCCGGATCCTCCGGAGCGAGGAACTGGCGAAGCGAGTCGCGATGGTCGATCGCGAGGATCGAGAAGCGGCCCGCCTCATCGGTCAGACCGTCGAGGCACAAGCTCATGAAGGCGGCCTCACCACCGGGAGTTCCCATGCGTCGTGATTCCAGTCGTCTTGGATCCAGAGGTGACCCTGATCGAAGCACGGCGGCGTGGTGCGCTCGTCGTCGTACAACTCGCCGGCCAGGTAGTTCAAGAACATCATGTGCGAGCTGGGGCAGGCCACCGACGAGTGATAGCCCTTGGTGACCAGCACCGCCTCTCCGTCGCGGGCACTGAACAGCTCGTCGAAGTCTTCGTCGTCGCGCCAGTTGCGCTGCATCACGAACCCGTTGTCGGGCGTGACGCGGAAGTAGTACACCTCTTCGAGATACGGCGATCCGTCGCGACCGTCGTGGCAGTGCGGCGCCCAGCCCGACCAGGTCCCGCGCGGCACGTAGACCTCGTAGAGGATCAGCCGCTCGGCGTCGATCGGCGGAGCGAGCACGTGATTCACGTGTCGATAGGCGGAGCCTCCGCCACGCAACTCCTGCTTCATCTCGCCCGGCTCGATCAGGCGTGTCGGGTACTTGCCCTCTGCCGCGGCCGATCCGATCGAGAACTCGAAGCCGCCGTCAGTCGCGACGATCTCCATCTCATCGCCCGGCGTGACGTAGACGATGTGCGGCATCTCCTCGAACACCGACGTGCGGCTGATCTCGAACGTCTGCCCACCGGCGGTCACGGTGCCTGCACCGCGCAGCGGCACGATCGCCGTCTCCTGTCCCGGCCGCGTCGATGCGTGCGACTCGCCGGCACCGAGCTCCACCACCGCGAAGCTGAGGAAGTCCCAGCCCGCGTTGTCGGGCGTGACATCGATACGCACGGCGCCGTCAGGGTTGCGTGCGCGGTGGTGACTCATGTCGGTTTCACGCATCGGCCCGACCGGTCGGGCGTGACGCAGCGGCTGACCATTGAAAGACACGGGTTCGCTCATGAGTTGCTCTCCTGTTGTGCGTTGTGGATCTCTTCGATCGTGACCGGGCGATTCTCGTTCATCGACAGCAGCGCAGCTTTGCCGATGACCAATGGTGCTCGGCCGTCGGCTCCCGACGCAGGGCTCGCCACCGATGCGTCGCCAGCGAAGGCCGTGACGTAGGCAACGAACGCATCCCACTGATCGAGGTAGCTCTTCGCGTAGCGCTCGAGGAAGAAGTTCTCGAGCGGCGGACGGCGGTACCCCTGCTCGGTCGCAAGGACGCTGTTGAACTGATGCGTGTTGTCCGACGATGCCTTGCCGTTGCTGCCGAATGCTTCGACGCGTTGGTCGTAGCCATACGCGGCCCGCCGACTGTTGTCGATCGTGGTGATGGTGCCGTCAGCGTGGGTGAGTACCACGACAGCGGTGTCGATGTCTCCGGCCTCGCCGATCGCGGGATCAACGCGCACCGCACCCTTCGCATAGACCTCGACGACCTCGCTGTTGGTCACGTACCGCGCCATGTCGAAGTCGTGGATCGTCATGTCGTTGAACATGCCGCCAGACACCTTGACGTACTCGATCGGCGGCGGACCGGGGTCACGGCTGATGATGTTGACGAGATGGACGTCGCCGACCGCGCCGTGTTTCACGGCATCGGCAACGGCTTTGTGACTCGGGTCGTAACGGCGGTTGAAACCGATCTGCAAGGCGACACCAGCCGCGGCGACCGCTGCCAGCCCGCGATCGACTGCCGCGACGTCAAGCGAGATCGGTTTCTCACAGAAGACTGCTTTGCCTGCCTCGGCGGCTGCCACCATGGCATCGACGTGCGTGTCGGTGCTCGTACAGATCGCAACCGCGTCCACGTCATTCGCACTCACGGCGTCCGCGAGTGACGTTGCGACACGTGCGTCGATGTCGGCACCCACTGACTGGGCAGCAGCATCGACCACGTCGAACACCACGGTCACGGACGCACCCGGCACCTGGCGTGCCAGCATTTCGGCGTGCATCTTGCCGATGCGTCCGCACCCAAGTACCGCAAATCGAATCGTCATGTCATCTCCTCGTCACGTGCATCGCGTTACGCGCGACGCTGCTTTGCCTTGCCGGATACGACGTCGTCGTGGGCAGCGACCACCTCGGGGCGGTACGACGTCTCGGGGACACCGACCTCCCAGTAGGTGCCACCCTCGGTCCACTCGTAGCGGTGCGTCTGGAGCGCGATCACGTACGTCCGGTCCGAAACCCGGGCGCGCTCCATGGCTGCTTCGAGTCCGGCAACGGTGTGTACGGTTTCGCTGTTGCACCCCTGCGCCTTGGCGAGCATCTCGAAGTCGACGCGCACATCGGTGTTCGGTCCCTTGCAGTCGTCGAGCAGGTTGTTGAACGGCTCGCCACCCTGGTTGACCTGCAATCGGTTGATCACGGCGTAGCCGCCGTTGTCGCAGATGATCACGATCATCTTGTGACCGCTGATCACCGAGCTGTAGAGATCGGAGTTCATCATCATCGTCGAGCCGTCGCCGACGAACACGATGACCTCCCGGTCGGGCATCGCCATCTTGGCGCCCCACCCGCCGGCGATCTCGTAGCCCATGCAACTGAACCCGTATTCGCAATCGAAGCTGTTGATCTCGTCGGCGCGCCAACCGTTGTTGACCTCACCGGGGAATCCGCCCGCCGCTGCGAGTGCGTAGTCACCGGGCGCCTTGTTGCGGTCGACGGCGCCGACGACTTGGGCGTAGCTCACGGGTTCGCCTTGCGCGACGGCGTCGTCGGTGGGCGCCGAGATCTTGTCGATGTAGGCGTGGTAGCCGGCGCGCTCGTTGGAGGCCCGATCGCTCCAGTCGTCGCTCGAACGCCAGTCACCGAGCGCAGCACCGAGCTCGGCGAGGCCCTCTCGGGCATCGGCGACCAACGGCAACGAGCGACGCTTGTGCGCGTCGAAGCGAGCCGCGTTGAGGCCGATGATCGTCACGTCGGGGTTCTGGAACAGCGTCCACGAGCCGGTGGTGAAGTCTTCGAGACGGCTCCCGACGGCGAGCACCACGTCGGCATCGGCGGCCAGGTTGTTGGCCGACTCGCAGCCGGTCACGCCGATCGGCCCGGCGTTCAGCGGGTGCGCCGCGACGAGACTGGCCTTGCCGGCCACTGTCTCGACGACCGGGATGTTGTGTCGCTCGGCAAACGCGAGGAGCTCTGCTTCTGCGAACGAATAGTGCACGCCGCCGCCGGCGAGGATGATCGGGTTCGAGGCGTTTCGCAACGCATCAGACGCCGCCGCGAGCTGTCCCCGATCGGGGCGCGAACGGACGATTGCGTGATGCTTCGGCGCGAGAAATTCGTCTGGCACGTCGAACGCGAGAGCTTGGACGTCTTGCGGCAGCCCGAAGAATGCCGGACCGCAATCGGCGGGGTCGAGCATCGTGTCGATCGCTTGCGGCAACGACGTCAGAATTTGGTCGGGCACGGTGATGCGGTCCCAGTACCTCGACACGGCGCGGAACGAATCGTTGACCGTCGTCGACGGCACGCCGAAGTGCTCGACCTGTTGCAGCACCGGGTCCGGCGTGCGCGATGCAAACGAGTCCCCAGCGATCAGGAGCAGCGGAATCCGGTTCGAGTGCGCCACACCTGCGGCGGTCACCATGTTCGTGGCCCCCGGCCCGATCGACGATGTCGCCGTCATGATCTGGCGTCGACGCATCGCCTTGTTGAACGCGGTCGCTGCGAGCGCCATGCCCTGCTCGTTCTGGCCGCGCCAGGTCGGAAGGTCGTCCTTGCGTTCTTCGAGCGCATGGCCGAGACACGTGACGTTGCCGTGCCCGAAGATGCCGTACACGCCCGGAAACAGCTGGGCGCTCGAGCCGTCACCGAGCTCGGTTGTCTGCGCAATGAGGTGCCCGACGATCGCTTGGGCGACCGTCAATCGTTGTGTCCCCATGAGGACCTCCTTCAACTCGTGCCGCGCGGGGTCAGACCCCGACACGACGTTTCAAGCGGATGCGATGTTGTTGACGTCTTCCCACTTCTCGCTCTTCCACGAGCGAAGCAGGGCGTCTTGGACGCTGACGTAGTCGATGGCTTCGGAGAAGCCGGGTTGGTGCTGACGGTCTGCAGCCACCGACGACAAGAACTCGTAGTCCTCGATGACTTTGAGGTCTTCGTACCCGATCGAGTTGGCGTCGCCGGGCACGAAGTTGCCGTGGTACGGGTACCGATCGCCGGCGTACACGGTCGTGTAGCCACGCGCCGTGTCACCCACGAGGTTGAGCTGGAGCTCGTTCATCGTCTCGAGGTTCCACTTCAACGAACCCTTGGTGCCGTAGATCTCGAACGCGCACTGGCTCTCGGGGCCGACGATGGTGCGACTCGCCTCGAACGTGCCGCGAGCACCGCTTTCGAACTGGACCATCGCGCCGAAGTAGTCCTCGTTCTCGACCGGACCGGTCGGATCGCCGGGCTGGCCGGCGTCGTAGTGCGTACCTCCCGCCTTCGGAAGCGGCCGGTCCGGGATGTACGTGTGGCCGGTTCCGACGACCTTCTTGATCGGACCGACGAGCATGTGCGCCAGGTCGATCGAGTGACTGAGGATGTCGGAGCTCACGCCGTGGCCTGCGCCGTCGAGCTGGAATCGCCACGACAGCAGACCCATTGGGTCGGAGCCGTACATCGTGAAGAACCGACCGTTGTAATTGGTGATCTCGCCCAGCGTGCCGTCGGCAATCAGGTTCTTTGCGTACTGCACCAGTGGCGCCCAGCGGTAGTTGTAGCCAACACCGGTGATCACACCTGCCTTGCGACTCGCGGCTTCGATCCGCACGGTCTGCTCGGGGGTACCGCCAACCGGCTTCTCGCAGAACACGTGCTTGCCCGCCTCGGCCGCCGCGATCGCGATCGGTTCGTGGAGCATGTTCGGCGCGCAGATGCACACGACGTCGACGTCAGGATGGTTGATCGCGTTCTCCCAATCCGTGGTGCCTTCTCGGAAGCCGAACGATTCGACGGCTTCGTCGACGCGCTCTTGCATGTTGTCGCTGATGATGACCAGCTCGGGGTCGTAGGTGCGATCTTGGAAGAGCGTGGGGATGCGGAGGTACGAGCGCGTGTGCGCTTGGCCCATCCAGCCGAAGCCGATCACGGCGATACCGATCTTCTGACGCGTCATTGCGGAACTCATTTCGAATTTCAGGAGGGGTGAACGATTTCAGCCGCGGTTGCGACCGCTGCAGCGACGTCGCCGTCAGCTGGGTAGAGCAGAGAACGCCCAACGACGAGACCACGCACGTTGGGCACTGCCATCGCCCGTCGCCATTCGTCGAAAGCGGTCGCCGGGTCAGGGCCCGGCGTGCCGCCGAGAATCAAACCGGGCAGCGAAGTGGCCGCCATGACCCGCTCGACCTGCGCCGTTGCCGGAAGCTTCAGCCAGGTGTAGGCCGAGGTGGCACCGAGCGCGTTGGCGATACCGACACACTTGACGAGCGCATCGTCGTCGGTGTCGAGCAGGGCGTTGCCTTCGGCATTCGTCGTGTACGGCAGCGGCTCGAGCATCGCCATCTTCTTCGCTGCCGCGAGCTCCGTGATCCATTCCGCGCACGACTCGATCGTGTACCTCGACCGCTTGTCGGCCAGGTCGATCCGCAGCAGCATCTTGCCGCCATCGAGGCCTTGCTCGACGATCGCGTCCGGCGTGTGTGCAGTGAGCTGGTCATCGAGCTCCCACGCTGAACCCATGAGCCCACCGCGGTTGATCGATCCGATGGCGACCTTGCCGTCGAGCGCGCCAAGCAGTGCGAGGTCGTCGAGAATGTCGGGCGTCGCCATCACGCCATCCACTCCGGGGTGACCCAATGCAGTCATGGTGCGTTCGATCACGTCGCGGCGATCGGCCATGACGAAGGGTTGTCCCGACACGCCGACCATGCCGCGCGCCGGATGATCGATCGCGATGACGAACGTGTTGCCGTCGTCGGCCAGCAGCGGCCGACTGGTTCGGGCAGCGAGGGCGTCGGCGATCGCCGCCGGGCGAATCGCGCGAGTTTCGAGCAGTTCGAGCCACCGCTCGTCAGAGATGATCGTCATGACTGCACCCCCTGGCCTGCGCCTACCAGTCGAACGTCGGGTCATGAGACGACTCGTTCGGGGACGACCCGCTCAGGAACCAGGCCGGTGGCGAGCAGGTGATCGATTTCGGCGGGTGTCGGCATCTCGTCGGAGCACATGAGCCGACCGGCGACAATGGCTCCCGCAGCGTTGGCGCGGGTGACGATTTCGGCCGGATCCCATCCAGCGAGCAAGCCGTGACACAGCGATCCACCGAATGCGTCACCAGCTCCGAGACCACACACGACCGGGACTCGGATGGGGTCGACGACAGTGCGGCTGTCGGCGGTTGCGACCATCACGCCCTCGGCGCCCTGCTTGACGATCGCGATCGACACGCCGCGTTCGAGCATGCGGTCGGCCGCCTCGTCGGGTACCCGTGTACCGACGGCGATCTCGCACTCATCCTTGTTCCCGACCGCGACCGTGCAGAGGTCGATCACCGGCGAGATGAACTCGGCTGCCTGTTCGGGCGACTCCCAGAACATCGGTCGGTAGTCGAGGTCGATCACCGTGTGCGCCTGATGATCGCGAAGACGCAATGCCTCCATCGCAGCCGAGCGGCTCGGCTCCTCCGCGAACCGCGACCCGGCGGTCCAGAACAACGGCACCGACCGGATCGCATCGACCGGGAGGTCATCGATCGCGATGTTCATGTCGGGACCGCGCGGCTCGCGGTAGAAGAAGATCGACGGATCGGCAGGCGGCATCAGTTCACAGAACACCACCGGTGTGAGCAGGTCTGGGTCGGTCGCGATGAACCCGTCGTGGACACCGAACTCGCGCAGCCCTTGGCGGATGTAGGCGCCGAACGCGTCGTCACCGACGCGGTTGATCAGCGCCGCCTTGCGGCCGAGCCGGGCAGCGGCGACCGCGACGTTGGTGGGGCTGCCACCGATCGACTTGCGGAACGTCGACACGTCGGCGAGCGCGACGTTGTGCTGTTCGGGATACAAGTCGACCGACGAGCGCCCAAGGGTCAAGACCTCGAGGTCGTCGAGGTTGAAGGGAGGAGTCATGATGGGCTGCTTTGCGCGAGCGCTAGTCGGTGGCGACGCCGGAGCTCTGGAGCTCGTGTTCGAGCGCCTCGAGTTCGGCGCCTCCCGACATGAGCTGAGTGAGATCGTTGACGTCGATCTCGTCCTTGCCGAACGAACCCATCGACTTGCCGCGGTTGAGGATCAGGAAGCGGTTGCCGACCGGGTACGCATGACGCGGGTTGTGCGTGATGAAGATGACAGCGAGGCCTTGGTTGCGTGCCTCGACGATGCGCTTGAGCACGACACCCGACTGCTTCACACCGAGCGCGGAGGTCGGCTCGTCGAGAATCAACACCTTCGCCCCGAAGTAGCCGGCGCGAGCAATCGCCACCGACTGACGCTCACCACCCGACAGCGTGCCGACGGGTTGCTCGGTGTCGCGGATGTCGATGCCCATCTTGGCCATCTCTTCTTTGGCGATCCGCTTGGCCTTGCGCGTGTCGATCCACTTCAACGGACCGATGCCATTGGTCGGCTCGGATCCGAGGAAGAAGTTCCGCCACACCGACATCATCGGGACCATCGCGAGGTCTTGATACACGGTGGCGATGCCGCCGGCGAGTGCATCACGCGGCGAGTCGAACATCACTTTTTCGCCCGCGAGACGGATGGTTCCTTCGGTCTGCTGGTGCACGCCCGCAAGGATCTTGATGAACGTCGACTTGCCGGCACCGTTGTCGCCGAGAACACAGGTGACCTCACCTGCGGCAACGGATGTGCTCACGCCGGTCAGCGCGGTGATGCTGCCATAGAACTTCGAGATGTTGTCGAGCTGCAGGAGCGGCTGTTCAGACATGAGTGTTCTCCGTGTGTGAGTCGAGTGTGTGTGGATCGAGTGAGACGTTCATCGGCGGATCGCCTCGGCTTTGTTGCGCAGGAACTTGTTCGACACCACCGCAAGCAGGAGGATCATGCCGATGATGAGGAAGCGCCAGTCGGTGTTCCAGCGGGCGGCAGAGATACCGGCGAGCGGCATCGACATGATGCACGCACCGATCGCTCCACCGAACGCCGTGCCATACCCGCCGGTCAGCAAGGTGCCGCCGACGACCGCGGCGATGATGAAGAAGAACTCCTGGCCGTCGCCGAGATTCGATTGGATCGACTGGATGCGGAAGGCGACCAGCAAGCCGACGAACCACGCCGCGACGGAGACCAGCATGAACAGCTGAGTCTTTGTACGAGCGGCGGGCACACCGACCTGGCGCGCCGCCTCCTTGTTGCCGCCGACGGCGAACGTCCAGCTGCCGAATCGTGTCCGGGCGAGCACCCAGATCATGCCGGCGGTAAACGCCACGAACCAGAACAGGCGAATCGAGGTCTTGGCGGGCGGCACCTCGGCCAGCAGTTCGGCTTCGGTGATGAACAACATGCGGAAGGCGAGACCGACCAGCACACTGATGATGCCAGCGATGAGGAGCACGCCTCCGAGGCGGTCGGCTCGCGCCGCCTTGACTCGACGCTCGGTGAATCGAGACACGACGAAGCCCCACACCAAGATGACGACGGC
>CALICC010000328.1 GCA_938049325.1 uncultured Ilumatobacter sp.
GATGTCGGCGGCGTCGCCCCAAGGGACCACGAAGCCGTATTGCATGTCGCGAACGTATCGCATATCCGAACACCGTGTACGCGGAGCGCAACCCGTCGGGATCCCGTTGCTGCTTGGCCGAATCAGCGCGGTCGCGGTCGAGCGCGAGGTTCACAATGAGGCAGATGGACACAGCGATCGCGCCCGACGACAAGGACTGGACATGGGTGTTGGAGCGCGCCTGCCCTGAGTGTGGCGTCGACGTCTCGGATATCGAGCGCACCGAGGTTGCTTCATTGATCCGGTCGAACGCTGCAGCGTGGGTCGAGTTGCTGGCGCGAGACGTGGCGACAGTGTCCACACGTCCGGCGCCGAATCGATGGTCGACGCTGGAGTACGCCGCACACGTGCGCGACGTGTTTCGGATCTTCCGAGGCCGGCTCGCGCTCATGGTCGACATCGATGACCCGCTCTTCGAGAATTGGGATCAAGATGCGACGGCGGTCGCCGATCGCTACGGCGAGCAGGCGCCCGACGTCGTGAGCGCGGAGTTGGTCGAGGCGGGTAACGCGATCGCCACCGCCTTCGCCGAACTCTCTCCTGACGACGATCAGGTGTGGCGGCGCACCGGCCGACGCAGCGACGGCGCATCGTTCACCGTCGACACCTTCGCCCGGTACTTCCTGCACGATCCCATGCATCACTTGTGGGACGTCCAGCACTCCTGAGCCCTCACGTATCACTGGGTCTATCGTGGCGATGATGTTCGCCCCCGTTGTCGATGCCGCCACCGACGCTGCTGAGTTGATCGAGGCTCACGCTGACGAGTCGGCAGCGGCTCGACGGCTCGCGCCTGCGACGGTGGCAGCGCTCGCGGCGAGCGATCTGATGCGCATGTGCGTGCCTGCTGTATATGGCGGGCCCGAAGTCGACCCGACGTCGATGATCGAGGCGATCGCGAGAGTTGCTCATGCTGATGGTGCTGCTGGATGGTGCTCGATGATCGCATCGACCACGTCGTCGATGGCGGCCTTCCTTCCGGCAGAGACAGCGAAGGAAATCTATGGCCCCGTCGACGCCATCACGGGTGGCGTCTTCGCCCCGAACGGGGTGGGCACTGCGGCGACCGTCGACGGCGCCGACGGCTTCGTGGTATCGGGGCGTTGGGCCTGGGGGAGCGGTACGCAGCACTGCCAGTGGATTCTTGGCGGCGCGATGTGCAGTGACGAGACGTTTCGGTTGTGCTGGTTCCCGTACGATGACGTCGAGTTCATCGACACGTGGCATACGGGCGGCATGCGTGGGTCGGGTTCGCTGGACTACTCGGTCGACGGCGCGTTCGCCGCCGAACGCCGGACGATCCAGCCAGGCGTCACTCCTCCCGTCGTCGACTCGGGGCTCGCTCGGTTCCCGAATTTCACGCTGCTGGCGGCCGGCGTTGCCGCAGTGTCGCTCGGCGTCGGGCGTCGCGCGCTTGACGAACTCAACGACATCGCTCAGGGAAAGAAGCCGCAGTTCTCGTCGAAGACGCTCGCCCAGAGTGGCTTCACGCAGGTCGAGTTCGCCCGCGCCGAAGCCACCCTGCGCTCAGCCAGAGCGTTTCTGCACGACGAGGTCGGACAAGCGTTCTCAGCGGTCGAGTCCGGCCGCGACGTCTCGCTCGAACAGCGCATCGGCGTTCGCCTCGCCGCGACCAACGCTGCCACCGCTGGAGCAAGCGCCGCCGATACGGCATTCACACTCGCCGGCGGAACCGCCGTCTACGACACGAGCGTGCTCGGGCGATGCAGCCGCGACGCTCATGTCGTCACGCAGCACATCCAGACCGCGCCGAAGCTCAACGAGAAGATCGGGCGCTTGCTGCTTGGTCTCGACGACGACACGTCGATGTTCTAAGCGCGTGACGCGCCACCGAGACGGCTGGCATTCGCGCGGAGCAGTAGGTTGCGGCGTGTGGCAACGAGCATCGTCGACATCGAATTCGAGACCCTGAACGTCCAGCGAGAAGGCCTCGTGCTGACGGTCACGATCGACCATCCTCGATCCGACCTCAACGCTGTCGATGCGAACCTGCACCACGAACTCGCCGTGCTGTTCAGCGCGCTCAAGTGTGAGGATGCCGTACGGGCGATCGTGCTCACCGGGTCCGGTCGAGCGTTCTCTGCGGGAGGCGACATGGACTGGTTTCCGGCGCTGCGCGACCCGGCCAGCCTGCACCGGCTGCGACGCGAGGCCAAGCAGATCGTGTGGGATCTGCTCGACGTCGAGGTGCCGATCGTGTGTGCGCTCAATGGGTCTGCGGTCGGTCTCGGCGCGTCGATCGCTCTGTTGTGCGACGTCATCGTCATGTCGGAGGCGGCGTCGATCATCGACCCGCATGTGCAGGTCGGACTTGTTGCCGGAGACGGGGGCGCTGCGATCTGGCCGCTGCTGGTCGGACCACTCGCCGCGAAGCGACACCTGATGCTCGGCGTGCCACTCGGTGCCGAGGAGGCGCTGCGTCTCGGTGTTGCGAGCGAGGTCTGCGAGCCGTCTGACGTGGCCGAAGCCGGACGGGCCTGGGCGGAACGCCTCGCGGCCCAGGCACCGCTCGCGGTGCAGGGGACCAAGCTGGCGGTGAATCAGCAGATCAAGCAGGCGCTGATCACGAGCTTCGACCTGTCGACCTCGCTCGAGATGCCGTGCTTCACCTCCGAGGATCACGCCGAGGCGGTCGACGCGTTCGTGTCGAAGCGAACGCCGACATTCCGAGGTCGCTGAATCCTTCGTTCGTGACAGCTGGCCTCGGTCTGACACCATGCACACGTGTCGCTGATTGAGCAATCGCCCGAGCTCGACCCCAGTACGTGGGTCGATGGTAGGCCGGTCGTCGACCTGCTCGACCCGGAGCTGTACCGACGCGACCCGCACGACGTGTGGGCATGGATGCGTTCCAACGAACCGCTCTACCGTGACGCTCGCAATGGTCTGTGGGGTGTGACGCGCCATGCGGACCTCCTCGACGTCGAGCGTCGTTCGTCCGTGTTCGCCTCCGGGCAGGGATACCGAGCCCTGTGGTCGCCGTCAGAGATCAACATGATTGCCCAGGACGACCCTCGCCACCGTCAGCAACGCATGCTCGTGCAAGGTGACTTCACCAAGAAGTCGGTCGAGGCTCGTCGTGCCGAGGTCGATGAACTCGTCGCCGAGGTGCTCGATCGAGCGCTGGTTGACGGTGCCAGCGAAGTCGAAGTCATCGACGCAATCGCCGGCCAGATCCCAGCGCGGCTCACCGCACGTCTGCTCGGCTTTCCCGAGGAGCGTTGGGGCGATCTCAAGTCGTGGTCCGAGCGCTTGATGCGCACCGACATGCGCGAACGCGACGGGCAAGTCTTCCGAGACTTCATCGACGCGAACATGGAGTTCGTCGAAGCGCTCGGCGAGGTCGCAGTTCGCAAGCTTGCCGAACCCGGCGATGATCTCATCTCCGCGTGGGTGCACGGTCGGATCGACGGAGAACCGCTCCCGCCCGAAGCGATCGCGCATGAAGTCGGGCTCTTCATCTCGGGCGGTGCCGAGACGACGCGTACGGCAATCGCTCACGGGTTGCGAACGTTTGTCGAGCATCCCGAACACTGGGAGGCGATGGCTGCAGACGCCGACCTCGTGCCGGGAGCGGTCGAGGAAGTGCTGCGGTGGGTGACCCCGCTCAACAACATGTTCCGGCGGGCGCTGGCCGATGACGAGATCGGCGGTCGCCCGGTGGAGCGTGGCGACCGAATCATCATGCTGTATCCGTCAGCAAACCGCGACGAGTCGGTGTTTGCCGATCCGTTCACCTTCGACATCCGACGGCACCCGAATCCGCACGTGGCGTTTGGGTTCGGCACCCACCTCTGCATCGGCACGCACGTGGCTCGAGCGACGCTGGCATCGACGTTCGCGCAGATGAGCAGACGCATCACCGATCTGACGGTGATCGACGAACCTGACGTCGAGGCGAACATCTTTGCTCGGGCGGTCGTCTCGCTCCGCCTCGGATTCGGTCTCCGTCGCTGACTCAGTTGAAGACGGCGCTCGGATCGATAGCGCAGAACGCCGCGGCGGCTTCCATCGATGTTCGGAGTGCGTCGCTCGACGCTGGATCCGAGCCACGCAGCAGGATCGTCAACCGGTTGGCGCCGAGGTCGTTGCTCACGACCTCTCCAAGGCACAGTTCCTGGCCCGGCCCCAACACGTCGGGGCGGTAGAGCCCGGCGAGCTGGCTGCCGGCCTGCGCGGGAGTGAGCGGTTCGCCACTCGGTTCCGAGGTCTCTGGCGAACTGACCTCCGCAGGCTCGGTGGTGGTGGTCGTCGTTGCTGGCGCGGTGAAGACGGGCGGGGCGGAGGCGGATGACGTGGTGGGCGCGTCACCGGAGCCGGTACCCGTCGCAAAGAGATCGGCGGCGAGCGTCTCGTTCTCCGTGCTGAGTCGCTCGACTTCAGCCTCGAGTTCTGCCACGCGGTTGGTGGCATCTGCGACGTCGCCTTCGCCAGCAGGCGCCGACGGATCGGCTGCTGCGAGCGCATCAACGAGTTCTTCCTCGGCGGTTTCGAGTTGGGCCTGAGCGACCTGCAATTTGGTGTTGAGCGCGACGTTGACGTCGGTCGCGAGGTCGCGTTCTTCGATGAGTGCATCGCGTTCCGACGCGATGTTTCGGGCGTCTCCTCGAGCGGTCGACCACAGCACCGCCATGGCGACTGCGGCGAGCACGGCCACAGCGAGGAGAACGGCAAGCGGTGCGCGAGACGGCGCGTCCGAAGGACCCGGCATCGCGAGCGGTGAGTCAGATGAGGCCATCGAGCGGGAAGGGTAACGAATCGGCGGTGAGTGGAGGGTGGATGTGGTTGCCCAACGCCGGATGATGGACGCCAAAAGCTCTGTGAGTATTTTCACGCTCCATGAGTGCAGTGCAGATCACCAACGTCGCCGGCATTGTTCGGGTCCACGGGTCCGAACGTCCGGACCACACCGCCTTGGTGCAAGATGATCGGCGGCTCACGTGGGCCGAGTTGCTGAGTCGGTCTGCCCAGGTGGCTCAGGCGTTGGCCGAAGCGGGAGTCGGTCCGCATGACCGCGTCGCGTTTCTCGACAAGAACGGCATCGAACACTTCGAGGTGTTCTTCGGCGCAGCCATGCACAACGCCGTGTGTGTTGACGTCAACTGGCGGCTGGCCGCTCCCGAGGTCCAGTTCATCGTCGACGATGCTGAGGCGAAGGTGTTGGTGGTCGGACCCGACTTCGTTCCCATCCTCGACGCCATTGCTGACCAGTTGCCCAAGGTCAACAAGTTCGTCGTGATCGACGCCGACGGATCCGAACCTCACGCGACGCACGAGTCGTATGAGGATTGGGTCGGTCGATCGCCGGCGCAGGATCCCGGCGTCGACTCCGACGACGAGGACACCGCGTTCCAGCTCTACTCCTCGGGTACGACCGGTCGACCAAAGGGCGTCATGTTGTCGAACTCGAACTTCTTCAGCCTGTTGCCGATGGCCAAAGACATCTGGGAACTCGACGGCGATTCGATCAACCTCACGGCGATGCCGCTCTTCCACATTGGCGGTGGCGGCTGGGCGGCTGCGGGCATGTACGAGGGGTGCACGTCGGTGATCTTCCGCGAGCTCGACCCCGCCGCACTGATCAAGCTGATCGAGAACGAGCAGATCACCCATGCGTTTCTCGTGCCCGCCGTCTTGCAGTTCATGCTCATGGTGCCGGGTGTGGAGGAGGCTGACTACTCCAGCTTGAAGGTGTTCGTGTACGGCGCATCACCGATCAGTGAAGAAGTGCTCGCGGCCTGCGTGAAGATGTTCGAACCGTGCAAGTTCTGGCAGGCGTACGGGCTGACCGAGACCACGGGCGCCGTGGTGAACCTTCCCCCAGAAGACCACGATCCGAACGGCCCGAACAAGCATCGCCTTCGATCATGTGGTGTGGCCGGGCCAGGCGTCGAGTTGCGCATCGTCGGCGATGACGGCGAAACGGCGTTGCCTGCAGGTGAAGTCGGCGAGATCTGGATCAAGTCACCGCAGGTCATGAAGGGCTACTGGCACATGCCAGAGGAGACGGCGAATTCGGTCACGCCCGACGGCTGGTTCAAGTCAGGTGATGCCGGCTACCTCGACGACGATGGCTACCTCTTCATCCACGACCGGGTAAAGGACATGATCGTGTCGGGCGGCGAGAACGTGTACCCCGCCGAAGTGGAGAACGTGTTGATGAAACACGATGCCGTCGCCGATGTTGCGGTGATCGGCGTGCCGCACGAGAAGTGGGGCGAAACGGCCAAGGCCGTCGTCGTGGTGGCAGCAGGCTCAAGTGCCGACGACGACACCGCCGCCGACATCATCGCGTTCGCAAAGACGCAGCTGGCCACGTTCAAGTGCCCGACCAGCGTCGACTGGGTCGACGCGTTACCCAGGAACCCGACCGGCAAGATCCTCAAGAAGGATCTGCGCGAGCCGTATTGGGAGGGCATGGACCGCCGCGTCGGGTAGTCGAATACGCGCCCTGGTCAGGGCAGGCGTGAAAGGACGTGCCCGATACGACGATCGATCTGTCCGGAGTCGAGACCCGCGACGGTTGCTTGAGCATCGGTGACGAGGCGGTGTGCGCGATCTGGGTCGGTCTCGATGAACAGCTCCGCGTCGGCGACCTGAGTTTGAGCGACGTACAGCGGTGCGCGGAGGCGACGGTTGACGGTGACGGCGAGATCGTACGCAGCGGTGGCTTCGGCTGTGCGCCCGAGGGTGGCGAGGGCGCGCCCGAGCCCATGTGCGATCGCACCTTCGGTCGTCCCGCCCGTGCTGGCGACCTTGTCTTTCCACGGATCGAGGATCGACACGATGCGTTCCGCCGGCTCCAAGAGGTCGAGCGCGTGGCATACCTCGGCCCACAGCATCAACGTCGTCGACCAGTATTGCGGCGTGGTCCCTGAAGACAGGTCGAGATCGACAGCGAGCTCTCGGGCCTCGTCGTAGCGCTCGAGTTCGCACCACAGGTAGGCGAGGCCGGCCTGGAACGCCTGGATCGACGGGTTCTCCGCAGCGAACTGTTGGAGTTCGTCAGCGACCTCGGCGAACCGGTCTTGAGCTCGTCGAATCTGGAAGAGGTTGCCGGCGTAGCCGTAGAACGCTTCGGGTTGTCCGGACGCGATCGCGATGTTCAGGGCCGTTTCGGCGGAAGCCTCGGCTGCTTCCAAGTCGCCGTCGAGGAACAGATGCGTGGTGGTGGTCTGTTCGTTGGTCCAGCGCACGAACGGCTCCGGGCTCCGCTGCGCGAAGGCGTTGCGGGCCTGCCGCTCGCGGTCCATGACGTCGCGGTCGCCGCGTTGGACGGCGATCTCGTGATGCGCCATCGAGAGCCGACCGCGGAGCAGTGGATCCCCGATGCGGTCGGCGGCGGCGATGCCTTCGTGTAGCCATTCTTCGCGCTGGTCGAGGGTGTCGGGGGTGAGGAGCGAACTCTCGGCGATCGGCACGACTCTCGCGGTGGTGCGGTCGTCGCCGGCGGCGCGGGCGAGCTCGATCGCTCGGGCGGCCATCTCCCGACACTCGTTGTCGGATCGATCCTGCAACTCGATGCTGAGGATGGCGTGCAGCATTGCGCTGTCGGGTCCGTCGGACCGTGCCGCGATCGCCGCGCGAAGCACCTTGATCCGTTCGTCGTCGATGGTCCCGATTTGGCTGACCTCGCCTCGGTTGTTGGCGAGCGCAGCACGAACCAGGAGATCGTCGTCGCCGAGGTCGATCGCAATTCGGCTCGCCTCGAGGAGTGTCTCGCGGTGAGCGGTGACACCGGCGTGGCGCTGCGCCGTGCCGAGGCCGACCAGGAGGTTGCATCGCTCTGTGGAGTCGCCCTGAGCGATGAGTTCAAGGGCTTGGCCGTACCACGTGACGGCATCGTCGGGTGCGAGGTGGGTGAGAGCATGATTGCCGGCGCGCTCGGCGAATTCAGCGGCCTTCACCGATCGCTGCGGGCTGACGGCATGGATCCAGTGGTGGGCGATCTCGCCGGCGCGGTCGTCGGAACCGTCACCTTGGCGTTGCTCAAGTGCGATGGCGATTGCCGTGTGGCTGAGCCCACGCGCCGTTGGAGTGAGTTCGTCGTAGAGCGTGTGCGCCACGATCGCGTGCGCAAATGCGAACCTGCCGCCGGCATCGGACACGAGTGAGTTCTCGACGGCGGGCATCAGCCGCTCGAACGTCTGCGCCGGCGTCTCGCCGACCAGTTCGGCAAGGATGTCGAGTTCGAAGGCCTGTCCGATGACGGCAGCTGCGTCGAGGGCGCGGCGAGTCTCGGGGCCGAGTCGTTCGATACGACGGCTCACTACTTCGCGCACGCTGATGGGTAAACCATGCTTGCCGAGGTCGGTCGGTGTTGCCCATCGGCCGTTGCCGTCTTGGCGAATGGCTCCGGTCTCGGTCAGGTGGCGAAGGATCTCGGTCACGAAGAACGGATTGCCCTCGGTTTCGGATCTGAGTGCGTCGCGAAGCTCGAGTCCGTCGGTGTCCATCTCGTGACCTGCCAGGTTCTCCAGCAGCGCAAGGACTTCGTCGTCATCGAGCTGGTTGAGTTGCAACCGTGTCGTGCCCGGTTCGCGATGTGCGGTTGCGAGCAGATCGGTGAGCGGGTGGGTGGCGTCGATATCGGTGTCTCGGAAGGTGGCGACCACGAGCACCGGCGTGGTCAGCGTGCGCTGCACGAAGTGACGGAGGAGCGCGATGGTTTGGGCATCGGCCCAATGGAGATCATCGAGTACGACGAGCGTGAGCTGGCCGGAGTCCGACACGGCGTCGAGGGTTTCGATGACGGAGCCATAGAGGGAGAAGCGGGCCGCGTCGGAGTCGACGTCGGCGATGCTCGTTCCTCCGAGCAAGGGGGCAAGCGCCTCGTGGCGGTCGGCCACGACGTCAGGGAGCTGTTGGGCGAGTGTGGAGAGCACGTGTCGCCACGGCTGATAGGGGATCGAGAGGTCGTCGTCGCAACGCCCGTACAGCACCGCAGCACCCTCATGGTGAGCGGCGGCTGCCACCACCGAACACAGCGTGGTCTTGCCGATCCCTGCCTCGCCACTCACGAACACCAGTTGCCGTTGCCCGTTCGCAATGACTTCCTTGCAGGCATCGCGCAGCATCGTCAGCTCGGTGTCGCGTCCGGCGAATCCGAGGCCCGATGACTCGATCAAGCGGGCCGGGAGTGGCATGCGATTGGCCGACGCCGGACCGGCGGCGGAACCTGTTTCTGCGACGGTGCCGACGAACTGGTAGCCGCGCCGCACCACGGTGCGGATCAGGCGTTGCTCTTTGCCGCTGTCGCCAATGGCGATGCGTGCGGTTCGTATCGCCGTGGTGAGTGCTGCCTCGCCGACGAAGCGGTCGCCCCACAGCGTGTCGAGCAGTTCTTCTGTGGACACGACCCGTCCGCGGTTCGTGAGGAGGTAGCGCAAGACGTCGAACGCTCTGGGCTCGAGCGAGATACGGAGGTCACCCGAGCGGAGCTCGAATTGGGCGGTGTCGAGCTCGAAACCGTCGAAACGAAACGATGGCCCCTCCACGCCGCTGACACTACTCGCCGCTCCGGATGCAGTCAGCGGCAGCCACGCGCGTACTGGCCGGAAGCGGGCCGGAAAGAAAGAGATCCTCAGCCAATCCTCAGACGTTCACGGAGCGGCCCTCAGCAGTGGTCTCGATGATGGAGGTCATCCGAATCATCACATGGAGGCATCGACATGAACACAACAACGAAGACACAGCGGGGCCGCGTCTGGCGGTCCCGATGGGCTGCAGTGGGCGCCGCGGTTGCGGTCACACTCGGAGGCGGAGGAATGCTGGTTGCCAACGCGGCGCCGAGTGTCCCGTCGTCAGTGGTGGCGATCGAGCCAACCCGCATCCTCGACACACGAACCGATGTCGGCCTCGCCGGGCCGTTCGTTTCCGAAGTGTCTCAGAAGCTTCAGGTAACGGGAATCGTCGCAACCCAACCGCCACCCCCAGCGGCACCAGTTGACCAGGTCGTGGTGCCGCCAACGGCGACATCGGTCTACATGAACGTGACGGTCGTCGCACCGCAGACCGGCGGCTTCTTGTCGATCCGGCCTGGCGATGCAACGGGCTCGCCGGCCACGTCGAACATCAACTTCGGTGCAGGGGGTGCGAACATCGCGAACTCCGTCAGTGTGCAGTTGCCAGCGGCCGGCGACATCGACATCTACGTGAGTGGCACCGTCGGCGAGGTTTTGATCGACGTGGTCGGCTACACCGACCCTGCTGTGGCGGGACCGGCCGGCCCGCAGGGCGAACAGGGCGAACAGGGCGAACAGGGCGAACAGGGTGAACAGGGCGAACCTGGTCCGGCGAATCTCGTTGCGTTCTTCGTGTACCTCAACGTCGGAGAAAGTGAGGAAATCGCGACCGCTGGGCCACTGTCCTTGGTGGCCGAGTGCGTCGACCAGGGTGCTGGATCTGTGCAGGCGCGAATTCTCGGCCAGACCTCGGTGAACGACGACGTCGTCCAGCTGGGGACGGATGGATTTGATGGCGGCGGGGACGGGTTTCTGCTCGTGGACACGCCGGCCGACGACCGAGAAATCCTCGACAACATCGATGCCGATGCCGAGGTCGAGAACGACGTCGACGATGGTGCGCTCCTGTCCAAGAGCGGGTACTACATCGGCATCGACGGCGAGACCACAGCGCTCGGGGTGTACTACGGCGACTCTGATTGCCTGTTCGCCGGGACGTACACGTTCCGCCTTCCGCCTGCCACGTCGTAGGGCCGACCTCTTCCGCGATCGGCCGAGAGAAATCTCGGCCGATCGCGAACCAATCGGCGACCACCGCCGTACTCATCGATAACCGAACACGAGCTGCGGACAACGCAGGAGCAACCATGACGAACGACACGACGACCGAAACTCCAGCCAAGCCCAAACCCGCCACCGACTCGACGATCTCGAGCGGGATGAGCGCACTCCTCGGTGCCGTCGCCATCGGCGCCGCGGTGTCGATCTCGCTGGGCGTCTACGCCAAGACGCACACGCCGACTGGCGATGCCATCGTCACGTTCGGCTTCCCCCGAGTGCTGCCGATGAAGGCGTGGCTCACGACCGGCGCAGCGACCCTCGTGATCGCACAAGTCGCCACAGCCATGTGGATGTGGGGTCGCCTTCCCGGCGTTTCACGCCCGGCGCCCCCGTGGGCCGTCCACGGGCACCGCTGGTTCGGAACGTGCGCCTTCTTACTCACCCTTCCCGTTGCCTACCACTGCCTGTGGGCGCTCGGTTTCCAGGACACGACCGCTCGAGTGTTCGCTCACTCGCTGCTCGGCACGGCCTTCTTCGGGGTGTTCACCACGAAGATGTTGGTGCTGCGATCCGATCGAGTGCCGGCTCGAACGCTGCCGCTCGTTGGTGGGCTCCTCGCGACGATCCTCGTAGCGATCTGGTGGACCTCGTCGTTCTGGTTCTTCACCAACATCGGCTTCCCGATGTAACCCGCCCCGACGCCTCCCGTTTCTGCCCCTCTTCATCACACCCCTTGCTTCAACGATCCCAAAAGGACATTCCCATGGCTCTTCGCGCCACCCCAACCATCGCCATCTGCCTCACTGCTGGAGTCGCCGCCGGCGTCGCTCTCGCTCGGCCGGCAGACCAGGCGCCGCCAGCGGCGACCCAACCCGCAGCCCAAGCTCCGGCCCCGTCAGAGGAAGCGGCCGAGCCCGACAACAACTCGCCCTACCTGGCCGACAACCCGCCACCTGCTGCGGAAGGAGCCGAGGCCGCTCCGCCCGCAGCGGACCCGGCCCCGGTCGCCATTTCGATCGAAGGCTTCGACTTCTCTGCAACCGCGGCCGTGGTCGCTGGCTCACCCATTGCCGTCACCAACCTCGACAGCGCTCCGCACACGCTGACAGCGGTCAACGGCGAGTTCGACACAGGAACGCTCAACCAGAACCAGCTCGGATCGCTCGCCGCGCCAACAGCGCCCGGCACCTATGCGTTCTTCTGCGAGATCCACCCGTCGATGACCGGCGAGCTCGTCGTCTCCTGACGCCGAACATCCACCCATTCCCAGCCAACCCCCGCACACACACAAAGGAAATCCAATGATCAACGTGAACAACATGAACACCGCCCACCGATCAACTCGACGCTTCGCCCGCACCGGCATTGCGCTGGCTGGCACAGCGCTCGTCCTCGCTGCGTGCGGTGGATCCGATACCGCCGCGCCGGCCGCAGTCACAGACGCACCAGCCGCGGCGCCCGCCGAGGCCGCACCGGCAACCGACGCACCGGCCGCTGCGCCTGTCGGTGCTCCGGCCGCGACCATCGGCGACACCGAGTTGGGCGAGGTACTCGTCGGCGAGCGAGGCCTCACCCTCTACGGCTTCACCAACGACGCCGACGCGTCGTCGGTGTGCTACGGCACCTGCGCCGACGCGTGGCCGCCGGTCATCGTCTCGGCCGACTGGAGCGTCGCTCCGGGTCTCGACGAAGGCATCTTCAACGCCACGGTCCGCGACGACGGCCAGCTTCAGCTCGTGGCTGGCAAGTGGCCGCTCTACTACTTCGCAGGCGACGCAACCGCCGGCGACGTCAACGGTCAAACCTCGGGCGAGGTGTGGTTCGCCGTCGGCACCGACGGGATCCTCATCGAGGACGCACCGGGAGCGGACGATGCCCCCGAAGAGGAAGCAGCCGAAGCAGAGGTTGCCGAAGACCCAGCGCCCGAAGAGCCGGCACCAGCACCCGTCGCCACAGCCGAGAGCGAACTGGGATCCATCCTCGTCGACGCCGAGGGCCTCACCCTGTACGGCTTCACCGACGATGCCGACGGCAACCCGACATGCAACGACGCCTGCGCTGACGCCTGGCCGCCGCTGACCGTGGACGACGCCAACCTGCCGGCCGGCCTGGACGAGTCCGTCTACTCCGTGGTCACCCGTGACGACGGCACCAACCAACTCAAGGCAGGCAAGTGGCCGCTCTACTACTTCGCGGGCGACGCTGCCGCCGGCGACCTCAACGGTCAGGGCTCGGGCGATGTGTGGTTCGTCGTCACCGCCGAAGGTGGCCTCGTCACTGGCGCTGAGGGCGCCGTCGCAGGTGCAGAGGCCGCACCGACCACCGACGACGGCTACTGATCCCAGATCTGCTCGACGATCCGGCCCGATCGTCGAGCGAGCAGCCGTGCCCCGTGGAGTCAGCGATGACTGCACGGGGCACCGCCGCGTTCACACTGCACATCAACGCATGTTGTGACCTGGGGCGCATCGCTCGTTCGATTGTGACCTACCGATAGCGTGGACAGCCGTGTCTGTCACCGAAACACCCCTCTCGTCGCGCGCGGACCTGCGCAACCTTGCGATCGTCGCCCACGTCGACCACGGCAAGACCACCCTCGTCGACTCGATGCTCCACCAGTCGGGCGCCTTTCGTGCGAACGAAGATGTCGCCGAGCGCGTCATGGACTCGGGTGACCTCGAGCGCGAGAAGGGGATCACGATCCTCGCCAAGAACACGTCGCTGGTCTGGCGTGACAAGCGAACCGATACCGATGTCACGCTCAACATCGTCGACACTCCCGGCCACGCTGACTTCGGTGGTGAAGTCGAGCGAGCGCTCACCATGGTCGACGGCATCGTGTTGCTGGTCGACGCCGCCGAAGGACCGCTGCCACAGACACGATTCGTGCTGCGCAAGGCGCTCGCCCGTGACCTCCCGGTCATCTTGACGATCAACAAGATCGACCGGCCTGACGCTCGCGTCGAAGAAGTCGTCGACGAGGTCTACGAACTCTTCTTCGACCTCGACGCCGAGGAACACCAAGTCGAGTTCCCCATCGTCTACTGCTCGGGTCGCGATGGCTGGTCGACCACCGACCTCGACGAAGCGAAGAAGATCGTCTCCGGCGAGGTCAGCGGGAAGGACCTCACCACGCTTGGCGAGGTTCTGCTCGACTCGATTCCGGCACCGACCTACACCGAAGGCGCGCCGCTGCAAGCCTGGGTGACGAACCTCGACGCGTCGCCGTACCTCGGCCGCTTGGCGCTGCTGCGCGTGATCGAAGGCGAGATCACGAAGGGCTCCACCGTTGCGTGGTGCAAGCGTGACGGCACCGTCAGCCGCGCGAAGATCGCCGAGCTGTTCTTGACCGAACACCTCACCCGCGTGCCCGTCGACTCGGCTCGGCAAGGCGACCTCGTCGCGGTGGCAGGAATCGAAGAGATCTACATCGGTGAGACGCTCGCCGACCCGGAGAACCCGATCGCGCTGCCGATCATCGAAGTCGACGAACCTGCGCTGTCGATGACCATCGGCATCAACACCTCCCCGCTGGCCGGCCGTGAGGGCAAGAAGCTCACCGCTCGCCTCGTGAAGGATCGTCTGGATCGCGAGCTCGTCGGCAACGTGTCGATGCGCGTCTTCCCGACCGAGCGTCCCGATGCCTGGGAAGTTCAAGGCCGTGGCGAACTGCAGCTGGCAATCCTCGTCGAGCAGATGCGCCGCGAAGGCTTCGAGCTCACCGTCGGCAAGCCGGTCGTGCTGACCAAGGAGATCGACGGCAAGGTGCACGAGCCGGTCGAGCGGGTCACGGTCGACGTGCCAGACGAATACATGGGCGCCGTCACGCAGTTGCTCGCCACGCGCAAGGGTCGCATGCAGAACATGAGCGGATCCGGCTGGGTTCGCCTCGACTACCTCGTTCCGGCTCGTGGCCTCATCGGTTTCCGAACCGAATTCATGACCGAGACTCGCGGTACCGGCGTGCTGTCGCACACGTCGGAGGGTTACGAGCCGTGGGCGGGCGAAATTCGTGAACGTGCGCAGGGTGCGCTCGTTGCCGATCGCTCGGGCCCGGTCACGAACTACTCGATGGTCAACCTGCAGGAGCGTTCGACGCTGATGGTCAGCGCCGGCCAAGAGGTGTACTGCGGCATGATCGTCGGGGAGAACTCCCGCGCCGGCGACATGGACGTCAACATCTGCAAGGAGAAGAAGCAGACCAACGTCCGTGCGTCGTCGTCGGATCAGACCGTCAACGTCACGCCGCCGAAGATCCTGTCGCTCGAAGGTGCCCTCGAGTACATCTCGATCGACGAGTGCGTCGAAGTCACCCCGAGCAACGTGCGGATCCGCAAGGTCGAACTCGACGCCACGATCCGCAACCGCGAGACCAAGCGCACCAAGAACGAAGCCTGACGCGTCAACGGGGCCGGTCGACTCCGAGCGTGTCGATCACGGCCCGGTGATGTGGGCGCCGTCGGTGTCGTGCAGGTTGCTGCACATGTTGTCTTGATGGCGAACGGGGCCGGCTTCCCAGGTGAGTAGCCCGATCCGGCACCGGTCCCAGTGATTGCCGTAGACCTCGCAATCGGATGCGCCGTCTTGGACGACACAACCGCTGTCGCCATCGGTCACGGCGTTGCCTTCGACCGTCGCTTGCGTTCCTCCGTCGACGTCGACCGCTCGCATCGTCGAACCCACGCGGTTGCCGTGCACACGCGAGTCCTCGGCGTGGTCGAGGTGAACGCCCCACCACTTCGCTGCGATGGTGTTGCCACGGATGGTCGAACCGGTCGTGGCGACTGCCCGGACGGCACAGAGGTGGTCGGTGAGGCGGTTCGACTCGATCAGGTGTCCGCCGCCGCCGCGGAGCTCGATTCCGAGATCCCACCGGTTGCCCGCGAGTTCGCAGCGTGACACCTGGAGCCGGTCCGCGTTCGTCGCGATCAGGCTGTTGCAGGTGACGGCACGAATGAGCGCATCGTCTGCGTTGATCACCACCGAGCCTGCGACGGTGCAACCCAACACGGTGGCCGCCGGGCCGGCGACCGAGACGAGTGGACCACCTCGTTGCTCGCCGTGGCTCAGCGTCTCGCGCACAGCCAGGTGCTCGATCCGTGCATCGGGACCGACCGAGACGACTGGTCCGCGAGGGACGATGGTGGCGGCAGAGTCGGGGGCCACCAGCACAGTGCGGTCAGCTCCGAGCCCCCGCACCGTCACGCCGGCGGGCACGTTGGCCGGGCCGAGGTAGGTGCCGTCACCCAATTGCACGATGGAGCCGGGTGTGGCCGCTTCGACGAGTGGAGCGAGGGGCGTGGGCTCGGGCGCCAGCGGCGCAAAGAGCTCGTTCGGCTGGTCGGCGGGTTGGGCGACGATGCGGTAGACGGCGATGTCGACCGCATCACTGGATGGAGCCGAGTTCGGGTCGATGCGCAGGCCGCTGTGATCTTGCATCCACGTGACCTCGGCCTCGGGAGCGCCGATGCGCACCACGGAGACGACCTGGTGCTCGGAATCGGCGAGCGCCTCGAACCAGCCCGCGCCGGTGACATCGATCGCGATGAGATCGTGGCCGTGCCGGAGGTAGCGCACGTCGCGAGTTCCCCAGGTCGTCCAGGGAGCGGCGGAAGCCAGCATCGCCTGATGCGTTCGGATCCATCGCCCGGCGTCGCGCAGCGGAATCGCCTGGAGGTCCGAGATGCTGCCATCGGCACTCGGACCGATACCGAGCTGCAGGTGGCCGCCCTTGGACACGACCTCGGTGAACAGGTCGATGATCTCCACACCGGTCAGGTGATGCTCGGATCGCTCGTTGCGATTGGCGCCAAAGCTCTGGGCGATCGGTCGACAGAAGACCCATGGCCCCTGGGTGATCCCCGCCGGAGGATGGCCGTCGAACGTCCGCACGATGTCGGGCTCGTCCTCGGCAACATCCGATGCCGACGCCCACCATCGGTCGTTGATCACGACGGCGGGATCGATGGCGCGAACTCGTCGCATCAGTTCTGCAGTGCGCCAGTGGCCGGCATCGTGCGCCCACTGGCCGTCGCCCCACAGCATGCTCGCGCCGTACCGTTCCACCAGATCGACCACCTGCGGATGGAGCACCTCGTCGACATAGTGCTCGTCGGGATACTTCGGGTCGCTCCAGTCGAGAAGAGAGTAGTGCGACCCGAAAACGATGTCGTTGCGTTCGCACGCAGCTGCGAACTCGGCAACGACGTTGCGACGCGGACCGACCTCGGTCAACGTGTGCTCGGCGCCCGGAGCGTCCCACCAGGTCCACCCGTCATGGTCCTTCGCGACGTGGATGGCGTACCCCGCGCCCGCATCTCGAGCCAGCGAGGCCCAGGCCTCGGCGTCGAACTGATCGAACGTGAGCAGCGCAACGACATCGTCGTACTCGTCGAGATGCCCCCACCGGTCGCGGTGGTGAGCAAGTGCCTCGACCATCGGATGTGGGTGGAGTACGACGTCGGCAACGTCGTCGCCGACGTGGCTGCGGTACCAGCTGGCTTCCTCGCCGATCGGGGCCCACGCGGGAACGGCAGCGGTCGAGGCGTGGATGCTCAACCCGAATCGTCGTTCGCCCCACCAGGCCGGCATCGTCATCGGAAGGTGAGTCTCGCGCAACGCATCGACGCGCGCGCGCTCCCTGCGCGCAGGATGGCCGGACTGGGGGCAACGCCGCGTCACCATCTAACGTCGGACGCCATGAAGCTCTCGATGATGATCAACTACTCCGGCGACTTCAAGGCCGACGTCGCCAGAGTCGTCGCCTTGGAAAAGGCCGGCCTCGACATGGTGTGGGTTCCAGAGGCGTACAGCTTCGACGCCGTTTCGCAGATGGGATACCTCGCGGCCAAGACCGACACGATCGAGATCGGTTCCGCCATTCTCAACGTCTTCTCGCGTACGGCGACGTGTATGGCGCAGACGGCGGCTGGTCTCGACTTCATCTCCGATGGTCGATTCACGCTGGGACTCGGCGCGTCGGGTCCGCAGGTGATCGAAGGCTTCCACGGGGTCCCGTACGAGAAGCCGATGCCGAGAATCCGCGACTACATCAACGTCACGCGCATGACGATGAAGCGTGAGAAGGTCGTCTACGACGGTCCGACCGTCCAAGTGCCGTTGCCCGAGGGGCAAGGAACCGGCATGGGCAAGGCGCTGAAGTTGATCAACCATCCGGTTCGCGACACCGTCCCGATCTTCTGGGCGAGCCTGATGGGGCTCTCGGTGAAGAACACCGCTGAGCACGCCGACGGATGGATTCCGATCTTCTTCGATCCCGAGAAGTTCCACAACGTGTGGGGCGACGACATCAAGGTCGGCACAGCGCAGCGCGATGCGTCGCTCGGCCCGCTGCAGATCTCTGCAGGCGGCATGGTCGCGATCGGGGAGGAGTTGGTCGGCGACAAAGCCGACGCGATCCTCGACTTCTCGCGTCCCAACGTGGCGCTCTACACGGGTGGTATGGGCGCTCGTGACAAGAACTTCTACAACACCATCCTGCAGAAGTACGGCTACGTCGACGAAGCCATCGCCATTCAAGACAACTACCTGGCGGGCGAGAAAGAGAAGGCAGCGTCGCTGGTGCCCGCCCAGATGCTGCGTGACACCAACCTGATCGGTCCGAAGAGTTTCGTGAAGGAGCGCCTGGCTGCGTACAGCGAGGCCGGCGTCACCCACCTGAGCGTCAATGCCATCGGCAAGGACCCGGTCGAGACGATCGAGACGCTCAAGACGCTCCTGCCCTGACCCGCTGTTCTCACGCCATCGCCCCGGCATGATCGTGACGGGAACCGTTCGGCGCTGCCAAGCGTCCAAGAGGCATGAGAACGAAGCGGACAGCCATCGCCACAGCCACGTTGCTCGCGCTCATCGCATCGTCATGCGGGAGCGACAGCGCCATCGAATCGACCGGAACGTCCTCAGTCGGCTCGACACCTGTCACGACCGAGGTCGTCGTCGACGCGTCGACGACGGTGCCCGTGCCCGTGCCCGTGCCCGTGACCGATGCCGGTGGAGGTTGGATCGACGGCGAACCGGAATGGAGCGGCGGAGGTGGGGAAACTGCGGAAGGTGCCGACGCCGCATCGAGCGGTGACGCGCTGTACAGCGAGGCGCCCGCGACCGTACCGGCGTCGCGTGAGGCGTCGGCTGAGGAGAGTGCGCCGGCCCCGGACTTCGACTCGCCACTGGAGGAGCCGTGTGTCGACTGCGCGCCAGCGGCCGCGGACAACACGCCGTTGCGCGCTGGCAGCGTCGATGACAACGCTGAGTTCGACGACTTCCTGACGTACCTCGACCGCCTCGACAGCATCGGGATCGAGCGCCGCGACTTCGATCCGACGGGACGAATCGTGGCCACCGTCACCGACGATGCAGGTGCCACGGTGGCGGGGGCTCGGGTCGACGCGACCGTCGGTGACGTCACGGTTGCGTTGCGCACGACGGCCGACGGCACCGTTCGTTTTCATCCGGCCGCCTACGGATTCCCGGTCGACAGTTCGGTGACCTTCACGGTGCCATCCGGCGACTCCGTCGGAGCATCGGTCACCGCCGAGGCCGACAGCGCGGTCACCGTGGTGTCGCCCGAGGCGTCCGCCGTCGGATCTCCTGTCGCGCTCGATGTGCTCTTCCTGCTCGACGCCACGGGTTCGATGGGCGATGAGATCGATCGGCTGAAGACGACGATCGACACCGTTGCCGACCGAATCGCCGCGCTCGACCCCGCGCCAGACGTTCGGTTCGCCATGACGCTGTACCGCGACGAAGGCGACGCTTTCGTCACCTCGACCTACGACTTCACTGGCGATGTCGCCGAATTTCAGTCCGCTCTGGCCGCCGTGGTCGCAGACGGTGGCGGTGACTACCCGGAAGCGCTCGACGAGGGGCTGGCCGACGCGCTCGGCGCACCCGCATGGCGCGATCCGGCCGAGGCCGTCCAGCTCGTGTTCGTCGTGGCGGACGCCCCGCCACAGGTCACTCGCCAGGTCGAGGTTCCCTACAGCGACTCGATCCGTACCGCGATCGAGCGTGGGATCAAGCTCTTCCCGATCGCCTCGTCGAACGCCGACGACCAGGCAGAGGCGGTGTTCCGTCAGATGGCGCAAGCGACCGGAGCCCCGTTCGTGTTCCTGAGCCAAGGTGCAGGGGGAGCGTCGGTCGGTGAGAACACCGACATCGCGTCGACCGACTACGAAGAACTCGCACTCGACGAGCTCGTGGTGCGCCTCGTCGCAGAGGAGCTGTCGGACCTCGATGGCAGTGGCGATGTGTCCGTGCCGACGACGTCGGCGCCTCCGACCACCAACCCCGACGGTCAGTGATCGATCGCTGACGGCCACAACCGACGTCAGCTCATCAACTCGCCGAACGTCGAACAGTTGGGGTTCTCGCACATCGACGACTCGCCCGGAGCCTCCGGCGGTAGTGCGCTCACACCACATGTCGGACAGATCGGTGAGACGTCGTCATCGTCGGTCTGGTCCCACAGATCACTCATGGCGCAAGTGTCGCTCCGGCGCGGCCGACCTGCACCATTTCGAACGCGCTGGTCCGTCACGGTCATGATGGACCGATGCCAGACGACATTCGTGACGCGCTCGGCGAGATCGGGGTGGCGACCGAGAGAATCGACGACGCGCTCGCCGACGGCTCGATTGTCGACCTGACGTTCGAGGCGTTGATCAACGGTGCCGACACGGGTCGATACGGCGTTGAGGACGTGGCGGAGATGTCGGGTATCGACCCGACTGTGGCTCGTGCGTTGTGGTTGAGCTTGGGGTTTCCGCTGGGCGGCGAGCGGCAGTTCTCCGACGCGGACCTCGGAGCGCTCGCTGCGGCGCGCGAGTTCTTTGACCTCCCCGAGGAGTTGCCGCTGCTGCTGAACCAGACCCGGGCCCTGTCAGCGGCGACGGCGCGACTCGCCGAGACGATGACCGATCGGCTGTTGGATGGGATCCGAGTGGCGACCGAAGAAGACGTGCCACAGGAGGAGATCGCGTTGGAACTGACTCGCGTGCTCCGGATGGACTCGCTGAACGAGTTGGTGTTGCACATGTTCCGCCGCCAGATGGTGTCCGTGTTCGGCCGACGGCTGGGGCTCGCCCAGTCGGGCAGCGTGAGCGAAGTGACCACCACGGTCGGGTTCGCCGATCTCGCGGGCTTCACTCGCATGAGCCACCGCCTGAGCTCGGAGGAATTGGCGCAGTTCCTCGACGAGTTCGAATCGATCACGATCGACACGGTGGCAGAGTTCGGTGGCCGTGTGATCAAGACGATCGGCGACGAGATCATGTTCGTCGCAGACGACACCTCGGCCGCAGTGGAGATCGGGCTTCGACTCATCGAGGTCGTCGGTGGGTCGAGTGGGTTGGCGGCGTTGCGCGTCGGTCTCGCTCGCGGGTCGGTCGTGGTGCGCCGGGGTGACTACTTCGGCGACGCGGTCAACAAGGCGGCTCGGTTGACCAGCTTTGCGTACCCGGACTCGGTACTTGCGTCGAACTCGGTCAAGGAAGCGACCGCGGAGAGCTTCGCGTGGCGGTCGTTGGGGCGAGTCAGTCTCAAGGACCTCGGTCCGACCCGGATCTGGCGCGCGAGTCGCGTCGGTGCACCTAGATCAAGCCGCGCAGCCACCACAGCGAGAGGCTCCAGGCGACTGCGAGCAGAATGAACGCACCGAGCGCCCATCGCCACGTGAGTTCCTTGGTGATCTCGATCTCTTCGCCGAGCGTGTCGCCGAGGCTGTCGCGAACGTCGTCGTAGGCATCGGCGAGTTCGTTGCCGTCCTGCGCCTCGAACGACTGGCCGCCGGTGAGTTCGGCCACCAGTTCGAGCTCCTCTGGGCGCACCGGCACTTCGACGACCTGTCCGGAGTCTGGGTCGATGATCGTGCCGTCGGTGGTTCCGAATGCGATGGTGAACACCGGGATACCGGCGTCAGCAGCCTCGGCGGCACCGTCAGCGGTTGGTCGTCCGAAGGTCGTCTCGCCGTCGGTCAACAGCACGATGGCGCCTGGTGCGAGGTCTTCGTCGCGCTCGACACCGTCCTCTTCGCTCTGGTCGGCGGCGTCGGTCAACAGGCGGGTGGCGACGTTCAAGGCATCGCCGATCGCGGTCGAGAGATCGAGTTCGAGGCCTTCGATGCGGCGGTTCACGCGGTCTCTGTCGAGTGTCGGCTCGACTTCGACGCGAACGCTGCCGGCAAACGACACCAAGCCGACCTCGACGTCATCGTCGACCTCGTCGATGAACTCACGGGCAGCGTCCTTGGCTGCTTCGAGTCGGTTCGGCTCGACGTCGGTTGCCTCCATCGACAATGACACGTCGAACAGCACGAGGATGCGACCTTCGCTCTTCGTACGTTCGCTGGTTCGTTCGACGGGTCGAGCGATCGCCACCACGGCCACGGCCAGTCCGGCCAGCTGGATCAGTGCGATCAGGTGACGCCGCCAGCGCGGTCGCTTCGGCGCGACACGGTCGAGCAGGTCGACCTTCGTGAACCGCACCTGTGCAGCCTTGCGCCACGTCAGCGACGCGACGTACGCCGCAGCCATGGCCGCCACGACCAGCAGCAGCCAGAGTCGACGGGGTTCGAGGAAGTCGGGGATGATCGCGATCATCGGATGACTCCGCCACGCACAGATTGCACGCGCTTGCGCTGGACGTGCTTGACGATCGAAGCCAGCCAGTCGTCAGCGGTGGACAGCTCGATGACCTCGGCGCCCGAACGACGCAGTCCGCCGATGCGACGTGCGTTCTCGGCCGCAGCCTCTTCAGCGAAGCGTCGTTGCACCTTCGCCGTCACGCGGATCTCGCGCGACGTGCCGGTGGCCGGGTCGACCAACTCGACGAGGCCGACCGGGGGGATGTCGAGTTCTCGGGGGTCGTTGACGGCGATCGCCAGCAGCTCGTGTCGGAGTCCGGTGCGTCCGAGCGGTTGCACCCAGTCCTCGCCGACGAAGTCGGAGATCACGGCCACGAACCCGCGGCGGTTGGCGATCGCTCCGACCCGATTGAGCGCACCGGCGAGGTCGGCAGAACCTTGGCCTTCGGAAGGTGGCGACGACGCGAGCGATGACAGCACGGCCCGCACTTGGTTCTTGCCCGCCCGCGGCTGCATCACGCGGATATGCGGCCCGGCGACCAACACCGCCCCCAGCCGATTCTGGCTACGGGCGGTGAGGAAGCCGACGGTCGCCGCCGCGGCCATCGCTGTTTGTGACTTGTCGTTTGCTTCCGTGCCGAACTGCATGGTCGCCGACGTGTCGACGACGAGCCAGGCAAGCAGGTCGCGGTCGGCGATCTGCTCACGGACGTAGGTCTCGTTCGTCCGCGCCGTGACGTTCCAGTCGATTCGACGAACGTCGTCGCCCGCCTGATACTGGCGCGACTCGCCGGGCTCGGAGCCGTGACCTGGGGTGAGCCCTTGATGATTTCCGTGCAGGACACCGTCGAGCCGACGGTTGATCATCAACTCGAGGGAGCGAAGGTGCTCGGCAACGGTGTCGGGGGTCGGACCTTGCACCCACGCATGACGGCGCGGTGGCGGTACCGCGTCCGGCATCTTCGACGGCGGCGCCGTCGGCGGGGGAGTCGGCACGAGTCAGCTCCGCGAGAACGCGTCGTTCGGTTTGGGTGAGACCCAGTGCGCTGGCACCGCGGCGAGCATGCGAGTGATCACGTCGTCGGCTGTGATGTCCTGGGCGAGCGCGTCGTACGTGAGGAGTAGTCGGTGGCGCAAGATCTCCGGAGCGAGGTCGAACACGTCTTGGGGAGTCGCGTACGTGCGGCCACGCAGCATCGCGAGCGCTCGCGCGCCGCGGACCAGGTTGATCGTGGCGCGAGGGCTGGCGCCGAGTCCGAGGATCTCGTCGAGATCGCCGAGATTGAAGCGGTTCGGGTGACGGGTGCACTGGACGAGATCAACGGCGTACTGAGCAACCGATCGGTCGACGAACACTTCGTCAGCTCGTCGCTGGAGCTGGATCAACTCGTCGAGCGTGATGACCTGCTCAGGCTGGGGTGCCGCGGTTGTGACGCCCATGCGGTCGAGGATGGTGAGCTCTTCGTCGGCGGTCGGGTGATCGAGCACGATCTTCATCATGAAACGGTCACGCTGGGCGTCGGGCAAGTTGTAGACGCCCTCCGATTCGATCGGGTTCTGCGTCGCGACCACGAAGAACGGAGCGGGCACCGGGTGCGTGACGCCTCCGATCGTGACCTGCTGCTCGGCCATGACTTCGAGGAGCGCCGACTGCACTTTCGCGGGAGCCCGGTTGATCTCGTCGGTGAGCAGGAAGTTGACGAAGACCGGTCCGAGCTCGACGTCGAACGTCTCGCTGCTGCCGCGGTAGATCCGTGTTCCGACGATGTCGGAGGGAAGCAGGTCGGGGGTGAACTGGATGCGGGCGAACGACCCGCCCACCACGTTGGCCAGCGTCTCGGCGGCGAGCGTCTTTGCCAGACCGGGCACGGACTCGAGGAGGCAGTGGCCGCGACAGAGCACGCCGACGAGCAGGCGTTCCAGCAAGCGCGTCTGGCCGACGATGACCTTGCGAAGTTCGAAGAAGATCTTCTCGAACGTCTCGGCGGTGCGCAGGTCGTCCATCGGGGCTGGCGACACTGCTGCGTCGGGACGATTCACATGCGGCACGGTGTCTTGAGGTCCTTCGCTCATTGCTTGCGAAGTTACTGGGCGCTGCGGCCGAACGGTGGGCGTCCCCATGGGGAGGACTCCCCTCGGCTCACCCGCCCCAACCCCTGGGAAAGCGGAGGTGACGCAGGTTGCATCGACGTGAGCCGTATCCTCGACGCATGTCGGAACGTGACGATGCGCTGCAGATCGACTCGCCCGACCGCGACGACGTTGGAGCGCGCGACGTCACCGAACTCGACGAGGTCGAAGAGGCCTACGCCGCTCGACGGGTCTCGGCGATCGAGGCGGGCCGGCGCAAAGGCGGAATCGCCGGAGCGGCGATGGCCGGAGCGATGCTCGCGATCCAGGAGATCTACGAAGGTCCGCATCGCGACGACTTCGTGGCGGTGTCGGAGAGTCCAGACGAGCCGGGCGACATCGACAAGGACGGCATCGAAGTGACGGTCGGCGACGTGGACGTGTGGGCGCCCCCGCCCGGATCGTCATCCTCGCTCGACACCGACGAATGAGCTGAAGCTGATCAGTCGGCGTAGGCGCCGCGACGTTTCAGCATCTTGCGGTGCCACCGTGACGGCGTGAGCGCGATGGCGCGGGGTTCGTCTTCGAACATCCAGCGCGCGAAGTTCCGCTTGCCCCAGTTGCCACTGGCCTCCACGACGCGGATCGCGCCACGTGCGCCCCAGTCCTTGGCGAGCACGTTGCCGAGCGCGAGCGACATCTTGTGGTCGGCAACGAGGTGATGGTTGACCTCTCGCTCGTAGGTCTCGGTCGCCATGGTGGGCTGGATGGCCCCGGCCGCGATGATCGCTTCGGCGGCGAGGCGTCCGGTAAGGAGAGCTTGGCCGATTCCTTCGCCCGTCATCACATCGGTCACCGCGGCGGCGTCGCCGACGAACAGCACGCGACCCGCGGTGAGCTGGACGTTGTCGACGCGAGCCGGGATCGGCCACGCGGTGTGCCGGTCTTCGAGCTCAGCTCGCGGACCGAGCGCTTCGGCGATGTGCGGCCGCGTGAGTAGCTCGGGCCAGATCGCCTTGATCTCCTTGCCCGATCGTGAGCCGTCACGCAGCACACCGAAACCGACGTTCGCGCGGTTGCCGGGAAGCGGGAACGACCACGCGTACCCGGGAAGGAGGTCGGGTTCGAACCAGACGTGGAGCTGCGATGCGGCGGTGCCCTCGACATTGGAGGCGTACTGGCGGAACCCGTGCCACTCGCCGAGATAGCCCGGCTCGTTCGCATCGACGGCCTTGCGCACGGGGCTCCACATACCGTCCGCGGCGATGACGTAGCGGCACGTGATCGTGACATCGCCGGCTTCGACTGTGACAGCGTCGTCGGACCCCGTGTCGATGCTCGTGAAGCCTTGGCCGTCGCGCACGTCGGCACCTGCGGCACGCGCCAATTCGAGGAGATGGTTGTCGAGTTGTAGCCGCGGGGCGACGGCGGCATAGCGCCCGTCGTCGGGCAGCGGAACCAGTACTTCGCGTCCGGTGGGGGAGCGGATCAATGCGCCGTCGACATCGAACCAGTCGTCGACGTCCGCCGGGTCGAGTCCGAGAGTTTCGAGTTCGCGGAGCGCGAGCGTGGTGAGGCCGTCACCGCAGCACTTGTCGCGCGGGAAGACGGCTTTGTCGATGATCGTCACCGAACGCCCGGCCTTGCAGAGTTCGATGGCAGCAGCCGAGCCGGCCGGGCCGCCGCCCACGATGAGCACATCGGTGGTCACGTGATCGAGTGGCATCGCTGCAGGAGGATACGGGTGTCAGGGCTCGATGAGCCCGAGGCGCTGCGCACGCTGCATGCCCTCGATCTCCCACGTGGCCGAGAGTTCTTCGAATACTCGGCGTCGCCATGTGGGTAGGAGTGCCACCGCGGCATCGCCCGGACAGGCGGTGAACGTGACGTCGCGGTGTGCGGAGACGATCGGCGTCGTGATCAGCTGGCCGGCGCCGAACTTGTTCGAACCGCGCGACACGAACGTGGTCGACGCGTCGGCGAAGGTGTTGAGGCCGTGCCGCCCGGCCAGCCATGCCAGGGTGCGCACGAGGCTCGTCTGGGCAGCGGCGGTGGGCGGCACGCTCACGTGGTTGCCGATCAGGCACACGAGCTGCGAGAATCCTTGGTTGCCTCCGGTTGCGTCGGCAACGACGGACCCGGCCAGCGACCCGGCGCGCCCTTCCCAGACGGACCCGTCGGGGCCGACGAAGAAGTTGTAGGCGACGTCGGGCCAGCGCTTGGCGGGGCCGGTGTGAAATTGGTAGACGCCCCGGATGACGGCCCGAACGTCAGCGGGCGTGTTGCTCGATGCGGTGTGATGGACGAGTAGGAACTTGACGTCTTCCGACGGCATTGCCCACTTCGGTGCGAGATCGAGGCCCCAGTCGTTGCGTGGGTGAATCCGAAGACCGGGAGCAACTTCGACCAGTTCTGACCCCTGCTGACTGGCAGGCCCGGACACGATGTCTGAGGCCGACAGGTGGTCGCCGCAGCACATCGCTGCGGTCGTCGTTCCGGCGAGCGCGAGGAATTGCCGTCTCGAGCGCCTCGTCTGGTTCACGGCAACGAGCCTAAGGTCTGTACCGGAGTCGACGGGCAGCATGAACGGGAGGTCAGCGGCATGACTCGACGAATAGACGTCATCGACCTCGTCCTGACGGCGGTCGAAGAGAACCACTCGGCGGTCATCGGCGGAGCAATGGGCGTCGGCAAGAGCCACCTGCTCGACGTCGTTGCCGGGCGTCTTCGCGATGACGGCCGCATCGTGACCATGATTCGCGCCAACCCGGCCGCAGCCACGATTCCGTTCGGTGCCCTGTCGGCGTTCGTTGCGGGTGGGGAAGGCGTCGGCAGGCTCGCAATGCTGCAAGACGGTGTCGCCACGCTCGCCGGGCTCGCGGCCGGCCGGCCCCATGTCATTGCCGTCGACGACGCCCCGATGCTGGACGATCAGTCGGTCGCAGTCCTGCATCAGCTGTCTGACGAGCACGACGTGTCGATCATCGCCACGGCGCGAACGAGCGACACCGAGTCACCGGCATTGAGGTCGCTGTGGCGTCAATGCGGAGCCGAGCGCGTCGAGTTGGGTCCGCTCGAGGTCGACGAGGCGGTGGTCATCGCCGAGGAGCAGATCGGCGCGATGGGCGCGTCGATCGAGGCGGAGGCCGTCGCCGAGATCGCCCGGCGAGCCGAAGGCAATCCGTTGTTCCTCACCGAGCTCGCCCGAGCGCATGTGCAGGGGAGCACGCTCACACCACAACTCCGCGAGTTGGTGGCGGGGCGTATCGACGGGCTCGATCCCGAGTTGCGACGCCAATTGCGCTTTGTCGCTGTGGCCGATCCGCTCGACGTGGCACTCGACGTGGCCGACTCGGCGTTGTTGAACGATCTCGAAGTCGCCGGGTTGATTCGCACGCACGACGAAGAGTCGTTCCTGCTCGCTCGCCCTGCGCACCCGCTGTTCGGCGAGGTGGTGCGCGACGAACTGTCGGCGCTCAAGCGCCGGGAGTTCGCCCGCGAGCTCAGTGACTCGATGGGAAGGCGACCGATCACCCGACGCGGTGATGCGTTGCGGCTTGCCGGCTGGCTGCGTACGTGCGGCGATCGCCCGGCGCCGGAGTTGGCTGCGGCAGCAGCGATCGAAGCGGTGGGCTGGCTCGAGGTCGACCTCGCGAACGAACTGGCCGACATCGGCGTGTCCGATGGGCCGAGCTTCACCACGCTGTTCGCGGCCGGCGAGATCGCCCGGCTCACCGGAGACACCGATCGGGCGTTGGAGGTCTGGACCGAGGCGTTCGACCTGGCCGAGGCCGATGCCGACATCCGGCGCGTGGCGATGGCGCTCGCTCAGGTCTACGGATGGTTCTGCAATCGACCCGACGATGCGGTGCTGATCCTCGAACGCGGGAGCGATCGCATGGTCGACCCTGCCCAACGTCTGGAGTGTCAGAGCGAACGAGCGCTCTTCGCCGCACTGCTGGGTCGCTACGAAGAGGTGGTCACGACGGCGAGTTCGGTGTTGGAGCATCCCGATGCCTCGGCGGACGCTCGGTGGACGGCGCTGACGAACCTCACCTGGGCGGAGGCGCAGCTCGTCCAGCTCACCCGCTGCGACGAGCGATTCGACATGGCGCGCGATCTGTTGCACGTGGTCGACCGGGAACGGATGGGTGAGATCGACCTGCTGTATGGCGTGATCGTGTGTACGCGGCTGCAGCAGGGCGAGCTGGACGAGGCGCTCGCTGCCTTCGCCGAGACGGCAGGAGCGGGGCGTCCGACCGGCGCCACGATGTTCTGTGCGGCACAGGTCCACCTGTGTCGCGGCGACCTCGGCGCTGCGCTCGCCGCTGCCGCTGACGGGGTCAATCAGCTCGATTCTTATGACCCGTTCAACTCGCGGCCACTCGCGCTCAGCATGCTCTCGATGTGTCAGAGCATGTCGGGTGACGCCGACCTCGCTGCTGCCACCTTGGCAACCGCTGTAGAAGATGCCGTTGACGTGAACGGTGTGTGGGAACGCATCTGGTTTGCGCGTGCGAAGGCCTGGCAGGCGGCCGCAACCGGCGACTTCGACACGGCGATCGAACACCTGCAGGAGTCGGTCGAGGCCTGCATGACCACGGGACATCGAGGTTGGGGGTTCTTCATCATGATCGACCTGGCCGGTTGGATGTCGACGTCGTCGCCCGCTGCAGCGAGCGCGCTCGCGCAGTTCGCCGGCCACGCGCTGGAATGGATCGACGGGCTTGAAGCGGCTCCGTACACCGAGGAGCTCTTGACCACGATGATCTCGATTCGCGACCACGACATCGGTCGGCTCGACGAATCGATCGCCAGCTTCGAGAAGATGGGCACGGTCTGGCAGGCAGCGCTCGCCTTCGGTTCCTCGGCGCTGCTGGTGAGCGACGCCGCCGATGCGTGCCGTCGCGCGACGGCCGCGATGTTGTTCACGCCGTGGGCGGCAACGCTGCGACCCGAGATTCGCGACCTGGCGCTCAGTGAGCGGCAGTCGGCGGTGGTCCGTCAGGCAGCGGCGGGGGAGTCGAGTAAGGCCATCGCCGAGTCGTTGTTCTTGTCGGTGCGCACCGTCGACAACCACTTGCAGGCCAGCTACAAGCGGCTCGGCGTCAGCAGCCGCGCGGGGCTGGCCGAACTCTTCCCGAGCTGATCAGTCGGCGCAGGCAGCGATGATCTCGCTGACTGCGTCGGCCACTGGCACGTCGCGGCGTTCGCCGGTCTTGCGGTCCTTGAGTTCGATCGTGGGTTCGTCGGCGCCGATACCGCGCCCGGCAACCGCGATGGTGGGCACGCCGATCAGCTCGGCGTCTTTGAATCGAACGCCGGGGGAGACCTTGGCTCGATCGTCGAAGAGGACCCGGAGTCCGGCTGCTTCGAGCGCGGCGGCGAGCTCTTCGGCGGCGGGCCGCTGCGGACCGTCGTCTTTGCCCGCCATCACGACATGCACGTCGGCCGGCGCGATTTCGCGCGGCCACACCAACCCGATCTCGTCGCAGTGCGCTTCGGCAATGGCAGCCAAGCATCGCGACACGCCGACGCCGTAGGAGCCCATCGTCGGGGTGA
>CALICC010000329.1 GCA_938049325.1 uncultured Ilumatobacter sp.
GACGCAGAGCGAACAGCGCGCCCAGTACAACGCGACCGTGCTCCCCGACTTCCTCGCAGCAGAGCCATCCGCGATCACATTCGACCTCGCCGAGGTGTTGTGCCCCGGTGGGGAGTCGATCATCGAACTGCCCGACGTCGGTGTCGTGCGCTACGACGGTCTGCACTTCTCGGTCGAGGGCGCGGCGTGGTTTGCCGAGACGTACGGGCCCGAGCTGCTCGAACTGATCGACAACTGAATGACGCGGCCCAAGCCGCAGCCCAGCGAGCCGCTCGACCCGACGATCGATGAGTTGACAGGTGTTTACTTATCGTGTTGGATGGTCTCCATGACCGACACGCTGGACCCCACCGCATCGACCGACCTGCCCGCCCGGCGCCCGAGCACCAACCAATACCTCGCCGGCAACTACGCGCCGGTCGAAGAAGAGGTGACCGCGTTCGACTTGCCGACGGCGGGCGCGATCCCAGCCGAACTCGAAGGCCGCTGGCTGCGGAACGGACCCAATCCCGAAACCGTCGACAACCTCGACACGCACCACTGGTTCATGGGGCACGGCATGGTCCACGGCGTGCGCCTGCAGGGCGGCGAGGCAAAGTGGTACCGCAACCGCTTCGTCAGCAACGCCGCAGATCGCGCTGCAGGATCGTTCGGCGCAAACACGAACGTCGGCGGATTCGCGGGCACCACCTGGGCGATGGTCGAGGCTGGAAACCCACCGATCGAGCTCGACTACGAGCTCAATTCGCTCGGCCCGAACCGGTTCAACGGCACCCTCGACGGACCGTTCACCGCACACCCGAAATACGACCCGTCGACCGGCGAACTGCACTCCATGAACTACCACTGGCCCGATCTGATGGACCACGTGAACTACACCGTGGTCGGAGGCGACGGCAAGGTCACCAAGAACATCGCCGTCCCCGTCAACGACATGCCGATGATGCACGACATGTCGCTGACCGAGAAGTACGCGGTCATCTATGACCTGTCGGTCACCGTGAACTTCGACGTGATGAGTGCGGGATATCCGTTCCCGTTCAAGTGGGACGCTGACCGGCCCGGCCGAGTCGGCTTGCTCCCCCGTGACGGCACGGCCGATGACGTGATCTGGTGCGATGTCGACCCGTGCTACGTGTTCCACCCGCTCAATGCGTACGACACCGCCGACGGCAAGGTCGTGGTCGACGTCTGTCGTTACGACAACTTGATGGTCGACGATCGCAACGGCCCGTTTGCCGAACGCCCGCCGACGTTCGACCGCTGGGTGATCGACCCGGTCGCGCGCCGGGTGAACGAAACTCGCCTCGACGACCGGCCGCAGGAATTCCCGCGCCACAACCCGCGAGTCGGACTTCAGCAGCACCGCTTCGGCTACACGTCGGAGGTCAAGCTCGGCGGAGCCGCCAACTTGCACGGCGCGATCATCAAGCACGATCTCGAACGCGGCACGACCGACACGCACGAGTTCGGATTCGGGCGTGGCGGCGCCGAGCCGGTCTTCGTTCCGAAGGCAGATGGCGCCTCAGAAGACGCCGGCTGGATCCTGACCGTCGTTTACGACGCCGTGAACGATGCAAGCGAACTCCACATTCTCGACGCCGAGGACATCTCGGGTCCGGAGGTCGCGGCCATCACACTCCCCCAACGTGTGCCGTTCGGCTTCCACGGGAACTGGGTTCCCGACGCCAGCGTCTCGCCGACCTGATCCCACCCGTTCTCTGTGCGCCTGGCTACCTCTGCGGTAGCACAACGCCCAGAGAACGGGTTTCGGGAGGACTGGGTTACGTGAGGTCGAGCGTGACGACGGCAGGAGCGGACGCGTTGCCATCGCGGTCCACCGCGTAGATCTCATAGACGTAGCTGCGCGTCGACATCCCCGACTCGTAGTAGCTCAGCCCATCCAACGACGCGTTGACCACCACACCATCACGAACCACTCGATACGTGACCGCCTCGCCCTGCGGGTCGACCGACCGGTTCCACATGATCTCACCGCTCGTCGACGAATACCGCTCGGCACGAATGCCGCCGGGCGTCGTGGGGGCACCATCCGAAGCCGGGGGTTCCACCGGTGACGGGTCATTCACCGCAGGCGGAGTGTCGACCGGCGGCGGCTCGTTCGGCGGTGCCGGCGTGGTCGGCGAGCCGAGATCGAGCGTCACCGTCGCAGGCGACGATGCGTTCCCGTCAGGGTCGATTGCGTACACCTCGAAGTCGTAGCTCCCGGTCGACATCCCCGACTCGTAGTAGCTGAGACCGTCCAACGAGGCGTTGAGCACCACACCGTTGCGAACCACGCGATACACCACGATCTGACCATCGGGATCGGTCGATCGATCCCACATGATCTCACCGCTCGTCGACGAGTACCGCTCCGCCCGGATGTTGCCAGGCATCGACGGCGAGTCGCCCGACGATGGCGGATCCGCCGGTGGCGGGTCGTCAACAACTGGCGGGTCAACGACTGGTGGATCGTCCACTGGGGGGTCGTCCGGCGGAGGCGTCGACGAGCTCAGGTCGAGCGAGACCGAACCATGCGTCCTCGACCGCAGGCCGTCGTTGTCGATCGCAACGACCGCGAAGCCGTAGGTCAGGTTCGGAATCAGATTCGAGATGTAGAAGCTGTTGCCCTCGACGTCGACCTTCGGGATCCCGCGGGGATCGGTGGATCCCACGCCGTCGATCCAGTACGCCACCTCGTACTTGACCACCGAGCCGTTGTCAGTGCTGCGATCCCACGTGATCTCGCCGCTCGTCGACGAGTAGCGGAACGCTTGCACGTTCGTCGGTGTCGACGGTCGTCGCGTGAGATCCGCCCCAGCGGTCGCTGGCACCTCGGATCGTGTTCCCTGCGTGTTGACCGCGTAGACCTCGTAAGTCGAGTAGTCGAAGCCGTCCTTGTCGAGGTAGCTCCTGGCGTCGACCGTTTCGAGGTGCTCTTCGTCGCGGTACACCTGGTAGCCCACGATGGGTAGGTCGCTGTCAGGCGCATCCCAGAACAGCTCGGTGGTCGTACCCGAGTAGACCTCGGCACGCAGATTCACCGGCGTGTCCGGTGCCGTGGATCCAGCGATGACCGTCTTGGTGGTCCACCGCGGTGCGAACCGGCGCCCCGCGTCGTCTTCGACGATGCGCGTCCGCACGGTGTATTCCTGATTTCGGCCAGCGGGTCGCCAATCGTGCGCGATGAAGCCGAGACCGTCGTCTTCACTGTGCACGCGCTGCGTGGTTCCATCACCCCAGTCGATCTCGTAGGTCGCCGGCGTGCGGAACGGGTAACAACTGCGCGGACCGAACAGTTCGATCCCTTCACGCAGCGTGCCCTCGCCGCCTGCCTGGAGCAACCGATCGTGATAGGTGCCGCCGCGTCCGACGACCGATTCGAGCGCCGTGTTCGAACCCGAGCTCAAGTCCTTGAAGAACAGGTTCTTCTCCCACACGTACGCCGGGTCACTCACATTGCTGACCACGATCTCCTCGGCTTGCTTGCGCACCCAGCCGTTCGGAATTCGCAAGTTCATGTACCCCAGCGTCTTGTTTCCGAAGATGGTCACCTCGTAGTACACGTAGACCTCCGCCGTCACGTCGAGCAAGAAGGTCTGCACCGATTCGTTCGTTCCATCGCCGTCGGCATCCGAGCACAGATTGCCGATCGTCCCGTAGGCGCGGACCGGCATCTGCGCGACGAGCCCGACGGTGCCGCCCATGAACGCCGTTCCCGGAAGTGACACACCAGCGGCGCCCAGCATTGCGACGGCGGTGACGTTGAAATCGATCGCCGGCGTGAGCTTCACGTCGACGGTTGCCTGCGCCAGTATCTCGGGGTCGTCTTCGAGCTCCGACGTCCAGTCGGCGAACTCTCGAGTCTTGTTGCACGAGATTCCGTTGCACGCGTACGACAGACCGGCCTTGCCATCCACATCGAATTGCGAGACCACCTGGACGCGGGCCGTCGCTTCGAACTTGAGGTACACGTCGATCGCAACCTCGAACAGCACGTGGAGTTCGATACCCGCATAGATCGGGATCTCCAGCGTGTAGTCGAAGAGATCCCAGTACTTGCGGAACAGGGTTTCGCGCAACGCGACCTGCGCGTCGGCGCTGAGCGTTCCGTCGACCGAGGCATCGATGTGAATCTCAGAATCCAACAGCACGAAGTTGTACGGAATCTGCGCCAGCCCGACACCGGCGACGAGACCTAAGGGCCCACCCACGATCCATCCAACAACTCCGCCACAGATGCTGCGCACTCGCTCGTATTTGACGTTGGCGAAGCCCGTGATGGCGACGACGCCATCTATCCCGACACCCATCGAGCCGGAGAGGCCCGAGTTGGGGTTTCCGAAGCTCGTGCTCAGGTCAGCCTGGTCACGCAGATCGAAATCCTGATCGATGTTGATGGTCTTGTACACCGTCTTCGTGCACTCGTCCTCCAGCCAACCGCGCGGCGTAGGAAGTCCACTTGCCTCACGCTCTGCTGCGCGCTCAATCCGCTCTTCGGTGAGACGCTCGACTTCGGGGACGTGAACGTAGTGCGGCCTGAATCCGACGTCGAGGTCGGAGTCGGACACGTCGTCCCACGAGGAGTACCCCTCGTCGTTCAGAACCTCGAGCTCGAACCACTCGGGGAGATCGAGGTCGCGCAATCCTCGAGGTGTCGAGATGACGACCAACTCGACCGACGCGTCGGCGAACCCCGCCGGTCGCCGCGATGCCTCCGGTTCGGCCTCCTCCAACATCCTGTCGATCGTCGACTGCTTCACCTCGATGACGTCGTAGCCGTCGCCCTGTTCGAGGACGGGCGCCGTGTGCTGAGTCGAGACCGACGCAGCGGCACCGCTTGCGCGTGCAGGCGACGCCGTCGCCCAATCGCTGGACAGCTCTGGTCGGGCGGCGTCCAATGGTTGCACCACCGGAATGGCCACCGCCGCCATGGCGGTCACCACCGCGACGACCACGGCCTTCTTCTTCCCGAAGTTCTTCATCGAGTTGCTCGCTCCCCGTGACGGCTTGGCGGTTGGAGTGTCAGTCACGTCAATACACACGCACGCGCGCCGAAGAGCGGGGGACGCCGCACTCGAGATTTCTGCGCCCTCTCAATCCGTTCTCTGGGCGTTCGGCGACCTCTGCGGTCGTAGACCTCACAGAGAACGGGTTGAGCGAGGATCTGGCGAGCGCGGCAGAATCTCGCCAGATCACCCTGCGTCTCGGGCCTCGCCCACGACGCGGGCGGGAGAAGTCAGCCGCGGTAGGTCATGCCGCGGTAGCCGTCGGCAAAGCCAGCGCTGCGGAGCAGTTCGACGAAGCCCTCGGGCGCATCGGGGCCGGTGAGGACGTCGCCGTTCACCTTGCGGATCTCGATCGACTTCGCCCGACCGTCTTTGACCACCGACATCAACGCGGCCGCCCACGACGTGTCGACAAGCGTGTCGGGGAAGGTCACGAGGTGATGCCCGCGCCGATCGAACCACGCGAGCAACGTGCCGGCGCGCAACACGACGATCGATGACGCATTTCGTGCTGGGCGGCCACTGGTGGTCGGCCACGGCAACGTGCCGCCGTACGGATTGGCCGGGTCGGTCGTGGCCAACACGATCGGCGGCGGGACGTCGGCAGGGTGCAAGATCGGATCGGGTGTTTCACGTGCCGATCGCAACCTGTCGACCGCTCCAGGAATTGCGAACTGGGCGGCGCCGAGTCCATCGACGAAGTAGCCGCGGCGCACCTGCCCTCGTTCTTCGAGCACCTTCAACACGCCGTACACGTTCGTGTACCCGCCGACCATCCCTTCGGCGAGGACCGCTTCTCGAGTGACCACGCCGTAGCGCTCGACGAGTTGCAACGCCTGTGCGTGCGCTGCTTCGGTCGGATGTGGTGCTGGTAGCAGCAACGGCGCGACGAGGCTCCAGCGCCCCTGTCCCGCGGGCGGACCAATTCGGTTGAGTCGACCGGGCCGAGGGCGACCACCCACCCGAGAGCTCCGCGAGGTGGCCTTGGTCGACGTGACTTTGGCGCCAGCAACCACGGCACGGAGTGGTGCGAGCGAATCGTTCGTGACCTCGCCCGCCCACACGAGATCCCACAGTGCCACGAGGATCTCATGATCGGTCGCGGTGGGAGCAGCCGCGCGCAACTGATTCCAGAAACTCGCACCTCGGGCCTCGAGCAGTTCGCGAATCCCGTCGTGGATCGGCCCTTCGGGGCGGTCGCGCACTTCCCAACCAGGCGCCAACATGGGTAACTGGTCGGCAAACGTCAAGCGAACTCGACCGTCTTTCGACCCGACCGCACCAGCACCGATCCAGACAACTTCACCTGCCGTACACAACTCGTCGAGCATCGACGACCGGAAGGAGGCGACGCGGGCGGGCAGCACATCGGTTTCAATGGTCGACGCCACCAGCGCTGACCCGGACAGCACGGTGAGTGACTCGACCAGCGCTTCCATCCCCCGTCGCTTGGCCGGAATCTCGTGCCATGCCGGCAAGAACCGAGCCAGCGCCTCCTGGTCGACCGGCTCCACCTCGCGGCGCAGCGCGGCGAGCGAACGGCGACGCAACTGGCGAAGCACGTCGGCATCACAAAACTCGCGGGCAACACCTTCGGGACGGAACTCGCCGATGACCACGCGCTCCTCGCCTTCGAGCGCTGCGAGTGCGCCGGCGATCCGCTCGATGGGAGCAGCGAATCGGCTGGCAACTTCCTTGGTGACGAACGGACCATGCGTGCGGGCGTATCGACCAACCAGCTCCTCGAGCGGACGCGCGACCGGGTCGGTGAACGCCATCGGCAGACCCACCGGAATCGCACACCCAAACGCGTCGCGATAGCGAGCGGCGTCTTCGGCAGCGATGAAACGCACCTCGGCCCCGATGCCGATCTCGACGGCCCGCTTCTCGCGGACCAACTGCGCAATCCACATCGCGCCGAAGCCACCCGCCGGAACCG
>CALICC010000330.1 GCA_938049325.1 uncultured Ilumatobacter sp.
CGAGTCTCATCGTTCGTGCTCCCGTCAGATGCGTTCGAAGTACCGCTGGCGTTCCCAGTCGGTCACGGCGGCATCGAACGCAGCGACCTCGGTGTCGAAGAAGTGTGCATAGTGGTCGACCACCGTGTCGCCGAGCAAACGTCGGGTGACCGCGCTGGCGGCGAATCGCTCGTTGGCGGCGCTCAAGGTGCGTGGCACGCGCTCGAGAGAGCCTGCGCTGTAGGCATCACCGGCGAACTTCGTGGGCGGTTCGAGCTGGCGTTCGATTCCGTCGAGGCCGCTCGCTATGGCAGCGGTGTACGCGAGATACGGATTGCAGTCGGCACCCGGTATGCGACATTCGATTCGCAGACTCGGCCCGGAGCCCACGACTCGGAACCCGGCGGTGCGGTTGTCGTCGGACCAGGCAATGCGAGTCGGCGCCCACGAGCCGTCCTGGAATCGTTTGTACGAGTTGACCGTCGGCGCGTAGAAGACCATGAAGTCCTGAACGTGCGCCATCCACCCGGCGAGGAACCATCGAAAGACGTCGCTGCGTTCGTCGCCGGCGACGAACACGTTGTTCGTCGCCGCGCTGTCCCAGAGGCTCAGGTGGATGTGACAGCTGTTTCCGGCATCGTCGCCGTGCGGCTTCGCCATGAACGTGACGCTGACGTCGAGCGAGTCCGCCAGTTCCTTCATCCCGTGCTTCATCAGCGCGTGCCGATCGGCCATGTCGATCGCCGAGGCATAGCGGACGTTCAGTTCGTGCTGACCGACACCGGTCTCACCCTTCGAGTTCTCGACGGGGATCTCGCTGCGGCGCAAGGCTCGACGCGCCGCTCCGACGTACGGCTCGATCCGACCGCCCTGCAAGAGGTGGTAGTCCTCGCTGTACCAGCCTGCACGTTGCAAGCCGGCGTGACCCACTTCGTGGGCTGCCCGGTAGCTGTCGTCGTAGAGGTAGAACTCGAGTTCAGACGCAGCGAAGGCCTGATGCCCGGTTGCCGCCAGGCGATCGAGCTGATGACGCAACATCGATCGAGGTGACACCGGCACCGCGACGTCGCCGGCGTCGTACAGATCGCACAGCACGATCGCCGTGCGTTCCGCCCATGCAGCCAGGCGAAGCGTCGACATGTCCGGAACGAGGTGAAAATCTCCGTACCCGCGTTCCCAGTTCGCGTACTCGTACCCGTCGATCACCTCCATCTCCATGTCGACGGTCAGGAGGTAGTTGCACGCGTGCGTCCCGTGGCCAACCGCGTCGGCGAGGAAGAACTCCGCGTCGAAACGCTTTCCCATCAACCGACCCAGATGATCTGCGAACGCGACGACGACGGTGTCGATCTCGTCTCGCTCGACACCTGTGCGCAACTCGTCGAGATTCATCGCCCGATCGTAGGCGAGACGCTCGCTCAGCCAGATCCGGCGATGAGCTCGGCGACGGCCCCTGCCGGGTCGCCGCTCGTCACCAACGTTTCGCCCACGAGCACGGCGTCGTAGCCAGCCGATTCGAGCGAACGAGCATCGGCTGCACCGCGCACGCCCGACTCGGCGACCTTCACCGCGTGTTCGGGAATCACTCCCGCCATGCGGACCGCTCGCTCATGATCGACTTGGAACGTGACGAGGTCGCGTTGATTGACGCCGATCAGCGTCGCCTCGGCGTCCAACGCGTGCTCCAGCTCTCGTTCGTCGTGAATCTCCACGAGCACATCGAGACCGATGTCGACGGCGAGCGCATGAAAGTCCGACAGCTCGGATCGATCGAGCGCCGCGGCGATCAACAACACGCAGTCGGCCCCCATCAGCCGAGTGTCGACGACGTCACGAGCGCTGACGGTGAAGTCCTTGCGGATCACCGGCAGCGCACACGCAGCGCGCGCCGTTTGTAGATCCGCGACCGAGCCACCGAAGTGGTCGACGTCGGTCAGCACCGACAGGCATGACGCGCCGCCTGACTCGTAGGTCTGTGCGAGCTCGGCCGGATCGAGGTTCGCGTTGAGCGCACCTTTCGATGGCGACCGACGCTTGATCTCCGAGATCACTGCCAGGTCCTGAGCTGCGGCAAGCGACGCTCGGAACCCGCGGGTCGGTGCCATCTCGCTCGCCCGGGCGATCAACTCGTCGATCGGGCGTTCGTCGAGCGCCGCGCGCGCTCGATGATGCGCAAGGATCGCGTCGAGATAGGTGGCAGCTGAGTCTGACATCGGCCGCCCAGTGTGCCGGTTAGAGACCCTTGCCGCGCACAGGGTTCAGCACGGTGATCTCCGGGCGGGCTCCGGCGAGATCCCGCAACGCCATGCCCATTTCCTTCATTGTCTCACTCGTGCTGTGCGCGGCGAGCGCGTCGTTGTTGGCGTACTCCTCGTACATCCAGATCACGTTCGCGTCGGCGGTGTCCTCGTTGAGGATGTACGTCAAGGTGTCGGGCTCATTGGCCTCCACGTGATCCATCATCGGACCCATGGCAGCAACGAGTTCGTCGCGCTTCCCTTCGACGGCAGTGATTTTGGCGATGACAACGACCTTGCTCATGAGCCGAACCGTACTCGCCGCACCAACCGTGCACCCAGCCGCGTCAGAAGCCGAGGCGACCGGAAACGGTGGAAAGGAGTTCGTCGATCGGCACGCGCACTTGCTCGGTCGTGTCGCGATCGCGCACGGTGACGGCGTTGTCGTCGAGCGAATCGAAGTCGACGGTGACCGCCAACGGCGTGCCGATCTCGTCTTGGCGGCGGTAGCGCTTGCCGATGTTCTGCGTTTCGTCGTAGTCGACGAGGTATCGATCCGCGAGCAGCTTGCGCACCTCGTGTGCGAGCGGGGTCAGTGTGTCCTTCTTACTCAGCGGCAGCACGGCAACCTTGTAGGGCGCGAGACGCGGGTGCAGGCGCAGCACGGTGCGGCTTTCCCCGTTGACCTCGTCCTCGTCGTACGCAGCAAGGAGGAACGCTGCCATCGTGCGCGTGGCACCGGCGGCAGGTTCGATCACGTAGGGGACGTACCGCTCGTTGGTCTGCGGGTCGAAGTAGTCGAGCCGCTCCCCCGACACCGCAGCGTGCGCCTTGAGGTCGTAGTCGGTTCGCTGCGCGATGCCTTCGAGCTCGTCGAAACCCCATGGGAACTTGAACTCGACGTCAGACGTCCCCGTCGAATAGTGCGACAGCTCGTCGGCATCATGCGGGCGCAGTATCAACATGTCGGCCGGAATGCCGTGCTCGATGTACCAATTCAACCGCTCGTTGCACCAGTACTCGTACCACTGCTCACTCTCGGCAGGCGGCACGAAGAACTCCATCTCCATCTGCTCGAACTCGCGAGTTCGGAAGATCCAGTTCTGCGGCGTGATCTCGTTGCGGAACGATTTGCCGACCTGAGCAATGCCAAACGGCGGCTTCTTGCGGCTGGTCTGGAGCACGTTGGCGAAGTTGGTGAACATGCCCTGTGCGGTCTCCGGTCGGAGGTACGCGTCCGCGCCGGCGCCCTCGACCGGTCCGGCTTGCGTCTTGAACATCAGGTTGAACTCACGAGCCTCGGTGAAGCTGTTCTTTTCGCCGCACTCGGGGCAAGTGTCGGGATCCTCGAGCTTGTCGAGGCGATGCCGGGTCTTGCAGTTGGTGCAGTCGACGAGCGGATCGGAGAAGTTGCCAAGGTGCCCCGACGCTTCCCACACCTGCGGCGGACCGAGGATCGCCGCATCGATCAAGACGACGTCGTCACGCTGTTGCACCATCGACCGCACCCACGCTTCTTTCACATTGCGCAGGAGCAGCGAACCGAGTGGCCCGTAGTCGTAGGTCGACCGGAATCCGCCGTAGATCTCGGCGGATTGATACACGAATCCCCGGCGCTTGCAGAGGGAGACGATCTGGTCGAGGTCGGTTGCGGCCATAGAGCGTGACAGGTTACGGGCGCCTCGCCCGCCCCGTCACGCTCGTTTCGACCTCAGGTGAGTTCGGCTGCTCGCTCGATCAGGTCCGCAAGCTCGTCAACCTCGGTGGTTCCGATGTCGTCGGCGAGCCGCTGCGCCTCACGTGCGAGGTTCTCGACGTCGACGTCGTCGGCGTAGGGATTGTCGCGGAGCTTCTCGGCGAAGGTGACGACCACCGTGGCGAGCTGGAAATCGTCAGCGGTGTCGGTCCACCGCTCCTCGATATCACGGAGATCGATGTCCTCGTCGATCTCCTCGACCTCGCCGGAGTCGGGATCTTCCCAGCGCAGCGACACGACACCCAGTTCCTCGCGGTCGTCGAGCGAGATGCCCGTCTCGAGTTCGATCTCGTAGATCGCCGTCACTTGGTGGCCGGCACCCAGCTCTCCGGCATCGACCTCGTCGTTGCGGAAGTCGCTATCGCGGACGCCCCGGTTCTCGAAACCGATCAACCGGTACGACTTCACCACCGACTCGTCGAAGTTCACCTGGATCTTGGCGTCCTTCGCGATCGTCAGCAGCGTCGACGTCAGCTCGTCTTCGAAGAGCCGTTCGGCTTCGTCAACAGTGTCGACGTAGGCGTAAAAGCCGTCACCGTTGTCGGCCAGTTGCTCCATCGTCACGTCGTTGAAGCCGTCCATTCCGAAACCGACGGTGACGAGATCGATGCCGTTGTCCGCATCTTCACGAATCATCGACGCCAGTCGATCCGGGTCGGTGATCCCCGCGTTGGCGACGCCATCGGAGGCGATGATCACGCGGTTGATGCCGTCCTCGTTGAACGAGTCCCGCGCCAGGCCGTAACCCTCGAGCAGTCCCGACTCGAGGTTCGTCGACCCGCCGGGACCGAGGTCGTCGATGGCGTCGAGGATGCGGTCCCGATCACTCACTCGGGTCGGCTCGAGCACGATGCCGGACGAGTCGCTGTACGTCACGATTGCGACCGTGTCGTCGTCATTCAGTTCCTCGACCAAGATCGTCAGCGATTCCTTCACGAGCCCGAGGCGATCTTCGCGGTTCATGGAACCCGAGGTGTCGATCACGAAGGTCAGCGATGCCGGGCCGCGCTCGTCTTCGCTCACGATCTCGCCCTGCACGCCCACTCGAACGAGCACATTGTCCTCGTTGAAAGGCGACGGTCCCCCGTCCACGGTGATGTCGAGACCGTTTCGAGGCGCTCGGTAGTCGTAGTCGAAGGCGTTGACGTACTCCTCCGGTCGCACCGACTCGGTGGGCGGGAGTCGATCATCGTCGAGGTACCCGCGGCCGACCGTGAACGATCCGGTGTCGACATCCAAGGCGAAGGTCGACAGCGGGTCGTCGGAGGTCTCGATGAAGTCGCGGTATCCGTAGTCCTCGAATCGGTTGTCGACGACCGGTTCGTCCGCTTCGGCATCGTCGACGGGCGGCTCTTCTTCGAACAGCCCACCGGTGTCGCCTCCGGTCTCCTCCTGAGGCTCGGACGCTTCGTCACTGCTGTCGAAGTCAGCCTCTTGGTCATGCGACGATGCGGGTGTGCCGGAGTCGAGTTCGCTCGTCGCTCCGTCCGTTTCGTCGCTCTCCTCCCCCATGGCAT
>CALICC010000331.1 GCA_938049325.1 uncultured Ilumatobacter sp.
CCTCGTGACGATCGCGTGGACCGCCGTGGCCTGGATCCGAGCGAATCGCACGGCATCGGCCGACAGGTTCGCCACCGCGAATCTGACCCGGGCATGCGCTGGGCTCGCTGCTGTTGCCACCGTGAGCATGGTCGTGCTCGCTCCGTCGGCCGATCACCCCGAGGAGTACCTCGGCGACACGCTGGGCGAGTTGGTCGAACCCACTGCGGCGGCTCTCGACCCCGATGGCACCTACGTCGTCGAGTGGAAGGATGCGTACTTCTTCGGGAGCCAAGCATTCGGCCTGGTGAGCGAATTGGAACGAGCTGGCTATGACGTCGGGACCTACGAGTTCTGGCGGGTGCCGATCACCGACTCGCGGACCAAGGCGATCGCAGATGTCGATCAGGAGATCGTGTTCGTCACCGGCACGTTCGTCGAAGAATGGCGAGCTCGGCCCGACGTACAGGAGGTGGCGTTCGTCGACCCGCGCACGAGCACGGAACTGGCTGAGTACGAGGACTTGCGCGCGGAGTTGATCGCCGACCTGGAGGGCGACGGGCTCGACGAACTCGTAGCGCTCGTCGACACGAACCTCTTCGGTCTCAACATCGACCAGGCGATCTCCGCCGAAGCCCGCACGATCAGCGCCCGAATGATCCGGCTCGGACAGGGGACTGCCGTGTTCCTCGCACCTCCCGGCGCGACTCAGTGACCGACACCGACACGCACGAGGTGCCCGTCGAGGCAGATGCTGCATCGACGTGGCACGTCCGTTGGTGGTGGATCACGTCAGCGATCTCCGCGGTGATCGTGTGGTCGGCTGTGCGCGGGATCGCTCGCGGTTACCAACCCGTCGGCGACAACGGTCTGCTCGAACTGCGCGCGCGCGATGTGTTCACGTCGCATCACCCACTCCTCGGGACCGGTTCATCGGCGTCGGTCAGCGCCGGGATCGATGTGAATCATCCGGGCCCGCTGCTGTTCGACGTGATGGCGATTCCGATCCGTTTGTTCGGCACGAGTGCCGGGATCGCGCTGTCGATCGCAGCGTTGCATCTCGTCACCGTGTGGCTGACCGGTCTGGTGGTCACTCGGACCGCAGGCAACACGGCAGCGGTGGCCACGCAGGTCGTCACCGCCGGACTCGTCTGGACGCTCGGCAGCGAGATGCTCTACGACCCATGGCAGCCCAACGTCCTCGTGCTGCCGTTCTGGTTGTTCGTGTGCTGCGTGTGGGCAGCGAGCACCGGAGCGGTGAGATGGTTGCCGCTCGCCGTGGGCGCTGGATCGTTCGCGATGCAGACACACCTCAGCTACGCGTTCGTCGTGCCGTGCCTGCTGGTCTTCGCAGTCGCCCGAGTGGCATGGAGATCACGCGCTGCTGAGGCGCCGCGCTTCGGCGCCCTTCGGAGGCCACTGATCTGGTCGGGTGCGACGATCTTCGTCTTGTGGGCGCAGCCGTTGTGGGAGCAGGCCTTTGGTGCCGGGCGGGGCAATCTCACACGTCTGGCGATTGCCGGAACCGGGGGCGAGGGTCCGCCCACCGACAGCGTCACCACTGGGTTCTCCCTGGGTGCGCGCATTCTGGGCTCGGTACTGGCGTTGCCGCCCTGGTGGGGTCGCTATGGCTACGACGACGCGATCCCCGGCTCGCGGTTCGCTGAGGACGCCGACGGCAACCTCACTGTTGTCGTCGAGGGTCTCCCGTCGCTGGCGGCGGCCCTTGCCGGTCTGGTTGTCATGTGTGCGCTGCTCGGTGTTGCGTGGTGGGCGGCTCGGCGAATGGGCAACGATCACGTCGTGGCCGGCTTTCACACCCTTGCGGTCCTGCTCGTTCTCGCGGTGGTGACCGTCGTGATCACGCCGATCGACGTGTTGGGTCTGTCGCCTCACAAGTTGCGCTGGCTGTGGGTGGTCGGGGCGTTCGCGACGCTGATGCTCGCGCTGGCGGTTCTCCACGTGATGCACGAATCGATGAGGCCGAAGGCAGTCGCTGCGCTTGGCCTTGCGGGGGCACTCGCGTTGGCGGCCACGCTGCCGACGCACGCCAACCAGTCGGGGCCGGTTGCGTTCCGGGCAACCGAGGGGGCGGTCGAGGAGTTGCGTGATCAGGTGGCTGAGTACCTCCGCACCCCTGAGGCCCCGGAGAAGTTCGTGTTCGACGCCGACGGTGTCGGATTCGGTGAGCCGTACACCTCGCCGGTCATCGCGGAACTGGCCGAGCAGGGCGTGGACTTCGTCGTGCCGAACCTGTCGTTCACACGACAGGTCGGGGCCGGGCGCCGCGATGATGGCGACGTGAGCCGTGCAGTGATGTTTGTTCGCGTCGGCGAAGAATCGCAGTTCCAGTCCGGAGCGACGCGGATTGCATTCCACGACGGTGAGATGACCGACTTCTCCCTCGACGCGATCACCGACCGAGCCGTCGGCGTGTTCGTGGCGCTGCCCGAGGAGGTCGAGTCGTGACGCGTATCGACATCGCCGTGCCAGTCTTCAACGAGGAGCGCGTGCTCGAAACGTCGATCGACCGACTACGCGACCACCTCGAAGCGTCGTTTCCGTTCGAGTGGCACATCGTCATTGCCGACAATGCATCCACCGACCGAACCGCAGAGATCGCCGAGCGACTAGCCGCCGACGATGGGCGGGTCACTCATCTCCGCCTCGATCGTCGCGGCAAGGGTCTGGCGGTGCGGGCTGCATGGGAACGGTCGTCGGCTGATGTGGTCGTGTACACCGACGTCGACCTGTCGACAGGGTTGACGGGCCTGCTGCCACTCGTCGCGCCGCTCGTGTCGGGCCATTCCGATCTGGCCATCGGCTCGCGTCTCAGCTCAGGGTCATCGGTGGCGCGGGCACCCGGTCGCGAATTCGTCTCGATGGTCTACAACTTCTTGTTGCGCATCGTGTTCGCCGTGCGGTTCCGCGACGCGCAGTGCGGGTTCAAGGCTGCGCGCACCGACGTCGTGCAGCGGCTCCTTCCAGCCGTCGAGGACGACGCCTGGTTCTTCGACGCGGAACTCCTGTTGCTCGCGGAGCACAACGGTCTGCGGGTGCACGAGGTGCCGGTCGATTGGGTCGATGACCCCGACAGCCGCGTCGATGTTCGCAGTACCGCACTCAGCGACCTGCGAGGCATCGGTCGGATGTTCTGGCGGTTCGTGCGAGGGCGAGGCGACGTCGACCTCGGCGGTCACGAACGAGAGCCGCTCGTCGAAGACTTCGGTCGCCAAACGGTGACCTTCGCACTGATCGGTGGAGTCGCGACTCTGGTGAGCTTGGCGATCTTCCTGGTACTACGCGATCCGATCGGTGCCGTTGCGGCGAACGTCGTCGGCTTCAGTACAACCGTCGTTGGCAACAGTTGGGCTAACCGGCGCTGGACCTTCCGTAGTCGCCGTGACACCGGCCGATGGCGTCGCCGGCTCGTCACGATTGGCATCTTCGCGGTGTCATTGATCGGGACCTCGATCGCCGTCAACGCCGTGGCTGGCTCGCTGAGCAGCGAGCTCACGGTGCTGTTCGTGTCATGGTTCGTCGCCGCCGTGGTTCGGTTCTCGCTGCTCCGCACCCTCGTACGCCGGACGAGCTGAGCGATTCCGAACGGTCAGGCGCCGGCATTGCAGGCGTCGCCTTCGGCCAGCAGCGCGAAGGCGGTGTCGACCCAGAGATCGAATTGTGATTGCTCGCCGACGTCGGTCAGGCCCGGCACGGCAACCTCGCGGTTGACTATGGCGTCGACACCGACGCCGAGTTCGATCGACCGCTGCTCGACCAGTGCGGCCATCGCAGCGTCGTCGGGCGCCGAGAGCGCGCTGGCGATGCCGATCACGCATGCCGGGCCCTCGTATGACCGCGCCTGCGCTCCTTGCAGCTGGAACACCGTGGTGGTTTCGGTGCCGTCGGCTCGCCGGTTGTTGCCGAGTTGGCGAACCATGATGTCGTCGTCGACGCGGAACTCGATGTTGCGCGCTTGCATCCACATCATCATCGTCGAGCTGTACGGCTCGAAGATCCGCACGTTCGACACGTCGTAGACGACCGGCCCGAAGCCGTCGAGTTGCTCGATCGCCGGTTCGATCTGGCGCATGACGGGCATCGTCGCGACTTCGAATGTCGGTCCCGAAGGCTGTGCGAGAAACGGGATGTTGAGCACCGTCGTGATCGCTGCGATGCCCATGATCAACACGCCGTGGCGACGGTCTGCAGCCGGATCGGGGCGATGCGCTCTCCACACGCTGATGATGAGCCACGCGCCGGTGAGATGGACGAACACCATCATCGGCCAGACCCAGCGGACGTGGTGCGGTGACAGTCCCACGGCGCCGATCGTGAGCCGGCTCAGTGCGAGCACCGAACCGACGAGGACGACGGTTGCGATGGCACCGGCAGCGGCCTGTCGGTCCAGTTGAAGCCGATGTGCCGTCACGGTGAGCCAGGCGAGCACGGCCATGACGACCAGGAAGCCGAGCCCAGCCAGCCAGAGCGGTGGCAGGCCGACGATGTCTCGGAGCTGACCGCTCTCGTCGAGCCGTGTGATCGGGACGGTCTCGGTGTAGCCCGACTGCCCCCACCAGGGCGGCAGCGCAGCCACGCTGCCGACGATGCGGATCGCATCGACGAAGCCGAGCGACAAGTCGCCGCCTGCTGAGTTGCCGAGCAAACGTGCAGCGTTGCCCTTGCCGGACCCGAAGAGTTGCTCCCAGATCGACAGGGACCACGCGGCGCCCAACACGATCGCCGTGATGGCCACCGGTCGCTTCCAGTCGGTAGGCGGTCGGAGCCACAGCCGGGCTCCGATCGCACCGCCGATGACGAACACGAAGATGTAGCCGTGTGAGATGTGTGTCTGCAGGATCAATGAGCCGAGCGCCGCGGCCCAGGGGAGGAGATGGTCGTCGCCGCTCGCCAGCCCGACCGCGAGAAGCAGGAAGAGGAGAAACGCGAACAGCAATGCGTTGGGCTGCCAGATGTCGATCAGGAGCTGGGACCCCATCGACCAGGCCAACACCGCGGTCAGGAGCAGCGCCCAGCGTTGCAGCATCCACCCGCCGAGCCGGTGGCTGACCACCGAGATGCCGACGATCATCGCGATGTTGATCGTGGCGACGCCGATCGCAGCGGCGGGGCCGGGTGGAAGGAGGTGGGCAAACGGCGCGATGAGCCAGTCGTACATCGCCCCCGGGTTGTTCATGTCCTCGCCGACGCTCAGTGATGCCGAGGTCCACGAGCCGAGGAACGGATGGTGCTCGGTACCGACGTCGGCCGCTCGGATGAACAGCAGCGCGTTGTCACCGATCGGAAACCAGTCGTCGCGCAAGGACCGAATCACCGACACGATGATGGGAAAGATCACCAGGACCGTCCCGACCACACGCAGCGCCTTCGATGGCTCGTCGGGCGGCGGTGTGGTGGGCTCGACGTCTGGCGCGTCGAGATCGTCGGCGAGAACTGCCTCGGTCACGGTGCGACGGCGACAGCAACCACAGAGGTGCCCACCGGCCAGACGCGGCGGGTCTTGGCGGTGACCGAGCTGATGGCGTGTCCGACCTTGTTCATTCGGTCGCTCAGCTGTGGCACGTCGACGGTGTTGGTCGACGGTCGAAGGCGGCGCTTGACGACGAGCGGCAACATCTCGGGAAACAGGTAGTCGCACCGCTCCACGACGAAGCCCGCCGATTCGAGCGTCTGCCGCAGACGTTTGCGCGAATAGCGCCGATAGTGGCCCAGGTCTTCGTCGAACTTCGAGAACGCCCATTGCAGCGCTGGCACCGCGACGACGAGGGCGACGCCGGACTCCATTCGGTCGCGCCATTGCGACAGTGCGAGGACGTCGTCTTCGATGTGTTCGACAACGTCGAGCATGCAGGTGATCATGTTGCCGGTGACCGCCTCGGTCGGCCCGAAACGCGCCGCGGCCCCGAAGCGATCGTCGAGGGCGGAGTCAAGTGCTGTCGACAACTCGTCGAAGCGGTAGTTCAAGTCGGGGTGTGTCGACTCGAGTCGATCGCCGAGCATGCCCGAACCGGCCCCGATGTCGACGACGGTGTCGGCGCCGCGCTTCAGCGCCTCGGTGGCGACAAGATCGAACCGCACCCAGTGCCAGAACGTGTGCGCTGAAGGGTCGACGAGATCGAGCTGTTGGCGTTCGAGGAGTGTGACCTCAGCGGGGGAAGGTTCGGCGGACACTGCATGCGAGTGTACCGAGCGTCAGTGACGTGGCCAGGTACTCTCGGCGCCGTGCGGCGTATCTCGACAGATCGACTGGTGTGGGCTGTCACCGTGTTCGCAGTCGCGCTGTTCTGGCTGGTCAGCACGTCATTCCGACCTTGGGACCTGTTCGCCCGGGCGGGCTTCAGCTCCGACTTCTACGACGAGCAGGCACGAGTATTCCTACGTGGTCGGCTGGCGGTCGATCCGGCGGTGCCGGGACCCGAGGGTTTCCTCATCGGCGAGCGCACCTACCTCTACTACGGGCCCTTCCTCGCGCTGGTGCGGTTGCCGTTCGCTGCGCTCAACCTGGTGTTCGATGGCGTCTTCGTCGGGCGTCTCGTTCGGATCTCGATGCTGATCGCATTGGCGGTGCTGTGCCGCTGGTCAGCTCGGTTGGCTAGAGCCGGACGGCGCCTCGTGCGGTCGAGTGATGACGTGTCCGCGGACGATTCAGATGACGACGATCCAGACGGCAGCCCGGATGACGATGGGCGATGGGGGATCGTCGGATTCACCGCTGCAGTGGCCTGTTCGCCTGCGCTGTTTGCCGCAGGTTGGATCAGCGTGTACAACGAAACCGAGCTGTGGGCGCTGACGCTGGCGGTCATCACGATCACGTTGCTCGTCGAGTGGGCCGCAGGTGGATTCGTCGACGCACGGCGCCTCGCCTGGGCATCGGTTGCGGCGCTCGCCGCAACATTGACACGCGCTCCGATCGGGTTCGGTGTTGCGTTCGCTGTCGGGGTGTGCGGCGTGGTTCTCGTGCTGCGCCATCGCCGCTTCGATGGTCCGGCGCGGCTCGCCGTTGCCGGCGGACTGGTGCCGGTGGTGGCCCACGCGATCGTCAACCGGGCGAAGTTCGGCACGTGGTTGTCGGTGCCAGGTGACCGGCAGTTGTTGTCACTCCAGAACCCGGTCCGCGCCGAATTCTTCGAGCGCACCAATGGGAGCTTCTTCTCCGCCGACTTCTTGCCAACGACCCTGCTGCAGTACTGGCGGCCCGACGCGATCCGGTTCGAGCGCTTGGTGCCGGGCGTCCGGTTCGGCCCACTGGCTGACGACATCGGCGCCACAGCGGTCGAGAGTGTCACTCCTGCATCGTCGCTGCCGACGAGTGCGCTACTCCTCTTGCTGTTGGCGATCGTCGGTGTGGTGTGGATCATTCGGTACCGATCACTCACGTGGGCCCTCGTCGTAGGGGCAACGGCGCTCGGCGCACTGCCGACGTTCGGCATCGGTTTCATTGCCAATCGGTATCTCATCGACATGTTGCCGCCGCTCATCACCGCCGGAGCGGTCGGCGTGTGGTGGGTCGCCGAGCGAGCGACCGATCGCCGGGCGGTGACGTTCGGATTCGCAGTGCTTGCGCTGTTCGGCTTCTGGGTCAACTCGTCGCTCGCGATCTGGAACCTCGAGTTGAAGTCACCAGGGTTCACCGAGCTGCGATATGCGGTCGATGGTGCAATCTTCGGTGACGGGCGTCCGTCGGTGACCGACGTCGAACCAGGCGATCCGGCACCTCGAGACGGTGTCGTCGGCGTGCTCGGCGACTGCAGTGGCGTCTACATCGCCGAGCAAGGCGCATGGGTCGCCCTCGAGCGTTCGCCGGGGCAGCGATCGATCAGCGGTGAGCTCTCCACGGCTGCCGATCAGGTTCTTGCATCCACAGATCTCTGGTCGCTGACCGCCGCACCGACGGGGTCAGGCTCGGTCCTGGTGACACTCGAACGCAGCGACGGGGTCGAGGGGTTCGTCTCCGAGGTAATGGTGACTGACGACTTGGCGCCGTTCGAGGTGGTGGCCGACCCGGTGACGGGGGTGTTCGTGGCCGAGATCGGCGACGAAGGCTTCTTCCTCCCCGGCGACGTGCTCACCGACGGTGGTCCCGATCTTCGCCCCGACAAGACCAGCGAAGTCGCACCGTCATCGTTGTGTCGTGATCTGACCTCGTAACCTGTCGATCATGAAGGTCGGGGTCCTCGTCGTGGCGTACAACGCCGAGTCGACGCTGCACTGGGTGCTCGATCGGATTCCGCCTGGGCTGCGCGAAGACCTGGTCGAAGTCTTGGTGATGGACGACCACTCGACCGACGGAACCTACGGCGCCGCGCAGGATTACGTCGACGACGACCTGCCGCTGACGATCGTGCGTCACGAACGCAATCTCGGATACGGCGGCAACCAGAAGGCCGGCTACCGGTACGCGATCGACCACGGGTGGGATGTCGTGGTGCTGCTCCACGGCGACGGCCAGTACGCACCCGAGAAGATGGCCGACATCATCGCACCGATCGTCGACGGCGATGCCGACGCCGTGTTCGGTTCTCGCATGCTCGACCCAGGGGGAGCGCGACGCGGCGGCATGCCGATGTACAAATACGTCGGCAACCGCATCCTCACCACCGCTCAGAACACGATCACCGGCGCGGGTTTGAGCGAGTGGCACTCGGGCTACCGGGCGTATCGCACGGCGGCCCTCGATGAGCTCGACTTCGTCGGCAACAGCGACGATTTCGACTTCGACACCGAAGTGATCCTGCAGTTGCTCGGTGCTCGGAAAACGATCGTGGAGGTGCCGATTCCGACGTACTACGGCGACGAGATCTCACGCGTCAACGGAATCGCGTACGCGAAGAACATCATGGTCGACACCGTTCGCCATCGACTCGGCGAAGCCGGATTCGGCCGAGGAGAGTTGGGCCAGAAGCAGGAGGCCTACGCGTACAAGCCGTCGCCCAACAGTTCGCACGGCATCGTGCTCGAACTGGTCGACGACGCGAAGCCGCTTCGGATCCTCGACGTCGGGTGCGGGCCCGGTTGGGTGGCAGCCGAGCTGCGTCGCCGTGGACATCACGTCAGCGGCGTCGACCTCGTTGCCGACGAGGGCGTGCACGAGCGCACCGACGAGTTCTTCGAAGCCGATGTCGAAGGCGGGCTACCCGACGCGGTCGGCGACGGATTCGATGTCGTGATCGCGGCTGACGTGATCGAGCACGTGCGGGATCCCGACGCGTTGCTGGCCGATCTGGCCGGTCGGATGACGACCGATGGCGCGATCTTGGCGAGCGTGCCGAACTTCGGACACTGGTACCCGCGAGCGCGCACCGCCGCGGGACTGTTCGACTACGACCAGCGCGGCATTCTCGATCGAACGCACATGCGCTTCTTCACCCGTCGGAGCTTCCGACGCACGGTCGCGCACACCGGCCTCGTCACCACGGCCGAACGCTACGCCGGGCTTCCGCTCGACGTGTTGGGTGTCGACGGTGTGGTCGGACGCTCAGCCGGGCTCGTCGACCGTGTGATCACGAAGCTCTGGCCGACGATGTTCGCCTACCAGTTCGTCGTGCGGCTCGAACCCGCCGAACACACCCGCTGAGGAGGTCGCGGCGAGCCGAGCTCACGTCGAGGGCTGCTGGGCGACAACGTTGGGGCTAGGCGAGCGTTTCGATGCCTGGGATGCCGGCTCGAACTCTGAACCGGCCCTCGGTGCGGGCCTCAGCGTCGGGATCGAGCGTGTCGATGACCCGGAACTCGACGATCGTCTCCTCGGGAGTGACATCGACGACGACGTAGCCCTGATTCAGCAGATCGACATGTCGGAGGTAGGGCTCGTTTGCACCCAGCATGATCGTCTCGGCGAGCTTCAACAGTTCGAGCGGAGCGATTTCGGTCGCCGGGGGATCGGCGGTGAGCGACCCGGTGACGAACTCGGTCGCTGTGATCGGTGATGCCTCGTCGTCGAAGTCAGGCTGGATATTGCTCGCCTTGTAGAAGTGGGTGTGGCCGGCCGACACCATCACGTTGTCGACCTCGTTGTCGGCGATGTAGGTCATCAGCTTGCGGCGTTCGAATTGGTAGTCGTCCCACGCCTCGTTCGACACGTAGAGACCGCCGTTGCGCTGGAGATCTGGGTTCTCAGCGCGCAACTCTGGCGTGTCGTAGTCGACCAACTTCCAGGGCGCCATGTCGTAGCTGCTTCCGAGCACCTTCCACGTTGCCTTGCTCCGGCGGAGCCGGCGTTGCAGCCACCGCAGCTGGCGAGCACCGAGTGTCGTTCGGTCTTCGGCAAACATCTCGGCGCCGCCGGGAAGGGTGGTGTCTTGTGCACCGAGGACATCGGCGAAGGTCGAGTTGGCCGGCACTTCGGGGTCTCGGTACTGACGGGTGTCGAGCAGGAGAATGTCGGCGAGATTGCCCCAGCGGATCCGTCGGTAGGTGCGGTCGGGATCCTTCTTCCGTGCAACAGGCATTGCCTCGAACCACGCCTGGCGGGCGTTGGCCAATCGTTGCGGATCACCAGTTCGATCGACACCGTTGTAGAACTCGCCGTCGTCCCACACGGCGACGAGCGGCACGGCTGCATGCATCGCTTGGAGATCCGGATTGGAGTGAAACCTCCGATACACAGCTCGGTAGTCGTCGACTGTCAACGTCGCGAAATCGTTCACGTAGATGTAGTCGCCCAAGTGCATGAGGAAGTCGACGTTTTCTTTCGCAATGGCGCGATGTGCGACGTAGAAACTGTTGTTTCGCTGCTGGCAGCTCGCAAATGCGTAGCGGAGATGGGCGGGCCGCGAGTTCTTCTTCGGTGCGGTGCGCAGTCGGCCCACGACGCTGTGCTTGCCGCTCACCTCGAATCGGTAGTGATACCAGCGGTCGGGCTTGAGTCCCTCGACTTCGACCGTGACGTTGAAGCCGGTCGATGCATCGGCGACCACGATGCCTCCGCACACGACGGCTTGCATGTCAGCGTCGTCGGCAACCGACCACACGACTGGCACCGACTCGCGCACCACCGAGTCCTCGACACGAGTCCAGATCACGGCACTGCGCGGCGTGGGGTCACCCGACTTGATGCCGTCGGGAAAGAACGCTCCCGAGTTCTCGCCTGCGTGAGCCTCGCCGGGGAAGGCCAGCTGTCCGGCGACTCCGACTGCGGCACCCGCCGCGCCCAGAATTCGAACGAACTCACGCCGAGGCATCGTGCGATCGTCTTCGGCGTGCGGCGCGACGCCGCTTGGATGTGTGGTCATGTTGAGCTCCCGCTGTATCGGGCCATCAGCCTGGTGAGAGTCGATGGGCCCGCTTGGTGACCTTCGGTGGCGAGGTGCCGTCGGAGGTGGATTCGCCGAGAGTCTGACAGGTGGCCCCAACAACACTCGATTCTCTGTGCGTTTGCGCACCTACACGGTGCTCAAACGCACAGAAAAGGGGCTTGAGTCAGGCGACGCGGGAGGTCAATCCCACACGATCTCGCAGATCCACTGCACTTCGTCGCTGTCCCAGTCGACGAAGATCGGCGTGCATCGGATTCGGATGCGAGGGAGAAAACCGACGGAGCCAGCCGAGCTCGATGTGGAGCTCGGCTGGCGGTCGACTTCTGCTGCCTGGACGGGAGTGGCCGTTGTGCCGGCAACCAGGCCGACACTGGCGACGGCGAGACCGATGGTGGATAGGGCCTTGTTGATGCTCATATCCAAGTGGCGTGAGATGAGACCTCACAGCGTGAGATTCACCCTGCCGCAGCCGCACCCGGTTCTCTGTGCGTTTGCGCACCTGCACGGTGCTCAAACGCACAGAGAACGGGCTTGTCGTCAGTCGTTGCTGTTGGTGCCGGTCTTGATGGTGATCTCGATGCAGTGCTCCACGACGGTCCCGTTGTCGAGGGTCTCGTCCCAGCAGAGTTCGAACGGCTCCACGTCGGGCTTGGTGGTGAACGAACCGACGTCACGCGGCTCGACCGGGCCCTCGATGTGTGTCGAGATGGTGATCGACAATTCGCCGCACCATTCGTACGTGGCTCCACTCGGCGTCGAGATCGAGAAGCAGATCTCCCAGGTCCACGTGGTGGAGTCGTGATACGGGCCGGCGGCCTGCTGTGGTTCTTGCTCTGCGCGGATTCGGTCGATCGTGGCGCCTCGATCGAGATCGAGCGCTTCGAGCAGATCGGCGTCGGTCAGCGTTGTCTTTCGGGCGTCGAGAGCGATGCGGTCGACGTCAGCAGCTCGGAAGTCGGAGGCGAATACCGAGGCTGCCGACGTGGCAACGGGAGCGACCTTCTCGACTGGTGCGGCGCTTGCCGGCGTGGTGTGCGAACCGACAACGCCGATCGTTGCCAGAGTGAGCGCGGCAGCGAGGCGGCGGATGTTGGTGGCGGAACGTGTGATCATTGGATGTCTCCGTGTGAGTCATGAACGGTCCGGGTTGACCGCTCACCGTGCAAGAGCATCCAGTGGCGAGAATCTCGCGATTTTTCGAGACGAATTCTTGTCGGCGGTTGCGTCCCGGGTCAGAGGAGCGCAAGAGCGAGGACGAAGACCGACAGGCCCGTCCCGACTGCGGCCGTCGCGGTGACGACCACGGGTGATGCGAGGCGCCGGATCGGCTGCTCGATGCCGAGGTGCAGAACCGCGGCTGCCGCGCACGAGACGGCAACCTTCAGCCCGACGAGTGTCCAGCCGCTCATGCCGGTGCGGCTCTCGGTGAGGATCAGGATCACGGGCCAGTGCACGACGTACCAGCTGTAGCTGAGCCGCCCGATGATGACCGTCCACGTGGTCGACAGCATCGTCACGAGTGGCCCGCTCGTCAGCAGCGACGCCACCAGCACGGCACTCGCAATCGAGATAGCGGAGTACCCGCCGCGCAGGAGCCACGGCGGGTCGTAGTCGGTCGTGGCGACCAACCCGACGAGGCCGATGGCGACGAGCGGGCCGGCGACAGCGAGTCGTCGAGCGTGGCGAGC
>CALICC010000332.1 GCA_938049325.1 uncultured Ilumatobacter sp.
TATTGGCTCCTCTCTGTCAAGCCCGGGTGGGTTCGGGGTGGGCAGAGAGGGACGTCTGTGTGGCGCGAGGCCTGCCGCGTGATCAGCTTTCACCCGGTGCTGATGCTTCGGTGAGGCCACACCCCGAACCCGTTCGCGATGTTAGACCGAGACGGGTTTTGCCTGTTTCGGCAGGCCGTTGCGGCGGAGCGTGTCGGGCGATTTATACGTCGGCTCGAACCCGCGTTTCGATGGCCAGCGAGGCCAGGTTTGGTCCTGGGTCTGGTCCGCCTCAACATCGAGGTTGAGTTGTCGCCAGACGGCGTCGGAGATCCGTCGCTTGACGCAGCGCATTGCTTCGCGTTTGGTCTTGCCCTCGGCGATCTTGCGGAGGAAGTAGGCGCGACCGGGCGTGTCGCGATGGACTTGGGTGACGGCGGCGATGTGGATTGCGTGGTTCAACCGTCGGTTCCCTGATCTCGAGAGCCGGTGGCGGTTGTTGTCGCCCGACGACACGGCGATCGGCGCGGTGCCGCAGTAGCTCGCGAAGTGGTTCCGGGACGGGAACCGGCCGATGTCGCCGACCTCGCCGAGGATCAACCCGGCGTTCACGACACCGACGCCGTAAATGCGGACCACCGTCGATCCCGACGCCTTCACAGCAGCGTGGATCTTCAACGTGATCGTGTCGATCTTGGCGTCGATCCGTCGCAGATCATCGACGTGATCCCACGCCAACTCGACGCGCACCATCCCTGCCGGATCCGACACCTCGATGCCGTTGAGCAGGACTTCAGCACGCTCAACGTTCAACGAACGCGGCGTGCCGCCCGGAACGAGTTCGCGAATCAACCGGTGCAGCCGGCACACCGACTGAGTGCGCGACCCGACAAGTTCATGACGTCGATCCGACAGCAGCTTCAACGCGACACGATCATCATCGACCGCGACCCGACGCAGGTTCTTCGAGTGCAATGCGGCACGTGCGATCGCGAACGCGTCGGCCTGGTCGGTCTTGTTGCCATGACCGGTCGAATACACCCGAACACGGGTCGCCAACTTCGCCGGCACGTCCACCACTCGTTCGCCTGCAGCGACGAGTCGCTGAGCGATCGAGCGGCCGATCCCGTTCGCACCTTCGACCGCCCACACCCGATCGCCGAACTCGGCGACAGCGGCGAGCATGTCAACGAGTCCGACGTCGGTGTTGTCGAATCGTCGACGAGTCTTCAACTCTTCATTGCGGTCGATCACCGCGATCGTGTTCGATGACTTGTGCGGGTCGAGCCCGATGATCATCTCGGTCATTTCCGTCTTCCTCCTCAGTCGTTGTCGGGTTGAGTTGGAAGGGCCGGGCAATGCCTCTTCGAGCAGAGCAGACCTCTCTTCAGCCACACCCCTTCCGAGACCTCGGCTGCAAGCCATTCGTGAGCCACACCCCTCTCGTGAGTGGGCAGCCGGTTCGCGAGCAAACCATCCGAGACCCCGATCCAAAGACTGGCCTGGCCTTCAAATCACGTCAATCATGACAAGAGACCGGTTCTGTGCGGCTCTGGAGGACTCGGCCGTGAATGTTATGAGCGGGGTGCTTGGCGGGTCCGCTTGCCAGCGCCGATGACCACTCTGGATGCGGAGATCGTTGCCGTCAGGTGAATTTGACGATGCGAGTGTCTTTGCGGTGCTGCAGGACGCGTCGCGGCTGCGTCGACCGAATTGTCTGTGTCATCGCGGGTTTCTGAACGGGGTGGGGCGCAGGAGAGTCCAGGTTGCGATCTCGGCGAAGGTGTTGATCGCTGTCTCGGCTTCGTCGTCATCCACTCGGCTTGCTAGTCGGACGACGCCGTCGAAGAGTTCGACAAGCAGGAGTGCACGTCGTTCCAGCTCGAGGCGGCCTATACCGAGATCGTCATGGTCAACAGCGGCGGCAATGATCGCTGCGTTTCGTCGGCTGTCTTCGAGGTCAAGTTGCGATAGCTCCGCATCAGCGTGGATAGCGGCTCGAATTTGGAGCCTGACAGGGTCGTTGAGGAACTTGCAGTAGGCCTTGACGTTGGAGCGAATCCGCTCCTCGACGCTCTCTGTGGCATCGGTCGCGAGCTGGACGTTGAGGTCTTGCGACGCCTCGAGCTGTCTTGTTGCAAGTTCTCGAATGATTGACGACTTGTTCGGGAAGTACCGGTAGACGGCGGGGAGACCCATGTCAGCGGCGTCGGCGATGTCGGTCATCGTGATTGGTTCCAGGCCGCGTTCGGCAATCAGCTCGGACGCGGCGGTGAGGATGCTGTCGAATCGCTGCCGGCTGCGGGCCTGGGCCGGGCGGCGCCGCGTTGCATGGTCGGTGCTGTTCGAAGCCAAGTCAGTCACAAGCGTGAATACTACTCATGTATTTCAAGAATCACGTTGACATTGAGACAAAGCTGACTTATCGTCTCTTTCCACGTGAGAGATACTCACGTAATCGAAGGGAGATTTCATGAGTGAGTCAATGCTCGACGTTGCAGTCATCGGGGCAGGGCCTGCGGGTTTGGTTATGGCCCGTCGGCTCGCCGAAACGAACGCCTCGTTCAAGGTGTTCGAGCGCAACGGAGGCGTCGGTGGGATTTGGGACATCGATGCACCGGGTTCGCCGATGTACGAGACCGCTCACTTCATTTCGTCGCGGACCCATTCGGGGTTTCCTGGGTTCCCGATGCCTGACGACTACCCGGACTATCCCAGTCACCGGCAGCTCTTGGCCTACATCAAGTCGTTCGCGGCGCACTACGACCTCGAACGACATATTCGGTTCAACACTTCTGTCGACAAGGCGGTGCAGAACGACGACAGCACGTGGACGCTGAACTTCGCAGACGGAACGCAACAACACGCTCGCTACCTCGTTGCCGCCAACGGTGTGACGTGGGAGCCGAACACAATCGAGTGGCCCGGAGAGTTCAACGGCGAGATCCGCCACACCGTCACGTATCGCAACGTCGACGAGATGAAGGGCAAGCGTGTTCTGGTTGTCGGGGCCGGGAACTCTGGAGTCGACATTGCCTGTGATGCGTCGTTCGCATCCGAGCAGGCCTTCTTAAGTGTGCGCCGTGGGTATCACTTCTTGCCCAAGCACATCATGGGTCAGCCGCTTGATGTGTTTGCGTCGGGCGGGCCGAAGATTCCGTACCGGCTGCAACAGAAATTGTTCTCCGGGCTGATCCGGCTGATCAACGGCGACATGACCCGTTACGGGCTGCCCAAGCCCGACCACAAGTTGCTCGAATCGCACCCGATCATGAACACCCAGATCCTGCACTACCTCGGCCACGGTGACTGCATTGCCAAGGGAGACGTGGAGCGACTCGACGGCGACGACGTGGTCTTCGCCGACGGCTCCCGAGAGCAGATCGACCTCATCTTGCAGGCAACCGGCTACCACCACGCATGCCCTTTCCTGGACGACGACGTGCTCAACGAACACGACGGCCGCCCTGATCTCTACCTCGGGATGTTCTCGCGCAGCGCTCCCACGTTCGCGGTGCTTGGCTTCATCGAGTTCGCATCGGCCGCCTACGACAACTTCGACCAGATGGCCGAACTGATCGTCGCCGACGCGACCGCAGCCGAGGGCAGCGACTTCGGCCGCCGCTTCGCCACGAAGAAACAGAACCATCAGCCCGACCTCACTGGAGGCCGCAACTACGTCAAGTCCGAACGGCATGCGAACTACGTCGAAGTCGAGACCTATCTCGAACTCCTCGCGGACCTCAAGTCTGAACTCGGCGTCGACAGTCCCAACCTGATCGGCGCACGATGACCTCAGCGCAACTCGCACTCGTCACCGGAGCGGCGTCGGGCATTGGAGCCGAAGTGGCACGCCGCCTCACCGAGCGGGGGTTTCAAGTCATCGCGGTCGATCGGAACGAAGCGCTCGCACTCGAGGCGGCCGAAGCAGCTGGCTCCAACGCGATCCCCGTTGCTTGCGACCTGTCCAACCAGGCATCAGTCGCCGAGCTGTGCGAGCGGATCAGCGGCGAGTGGTCCAATCGACTCGAGGTCCTTGTGTGCAACGCCGGGATCATCGTCCCGAGCAACGTCGCCGACCTCGACGGCGCGACGGTTGACCGCCACATCGACATCATGCTCCGCGCGCCGATGCACATGATCCGCTCGGCCATTCCCGGCATGCTCGCCCGCCGCTCCGGCCACATCATGGCAACGGTCTCGATGGGCGGCATTGTCCCGATGCCCGGATCATCCGCCTACTCAGCAGCCAAGTGCGGTCTCCGGGCCTTCTTGTCGTCGCTGTACTCCGAAGTCCGCTCCGACGGAGTAAAGGTCAGCGGGATCTACCCAAGCGCGGTCGACACACCAATGCTGCGCGAAGAAGCCTCATCAGGCGGCAGCGCACTCAACTTCGTCGGCGACGTGAAGTCGATCGTAGACGTCGCCGACGTCTACGAGAAGGCACTCGACCGCGGCAAGCTCGAGTACTACGTGCCGTACTCCGACAGCATCACCGGCCGGCTGACGACCCTCAAGCTCTCCGCGATTCCGCGCATGTTGCCAATGCTCGAAAAAATCGGGGAGCGAGGACGGGCCCGCTTCCTCGACAGTCCAGTTCCCGACACTCCCGTCGCCGGCAACTCGAACAGGCACGGAGTATCGCGATGACTTCGACGACCGGAGGACCCTGGTTCTACCCCGACATCGTCAGCGCCCGACCCGGGGCATCCGTTGCAATTCACGCAAGCGCGGCACACGGCCCATGCACGCTGGCCGTGAGTCGTGTCGGCGCCGAACATGTGGAGGTGGCCCGTATCGATGGCATCGATATCGAGGATCACGTCATCCCGGACCGCGCCGACGAGAACGGCTGTGGCTGGCCAGAGGCCATGCGCTTCGATGTCGGAGAGGACTGGACGAGTGGCTACTACGACCTTGAACTCACCGACTCGGCCGGGGCCTC